>CAJPPQ010000079.1 GCA_905372605.1 Porphyromonadaceae bacterium | reverse complement strand
CAAAAGCTCTTCCCATAAATTTCTATATCGAATTGATTTTTATTGTTTTATATTACATATTATAACTATCAAAGGAACAACAAAATTACTATTTTTTTATCGAAATGTGAATTTTGCTGTATATGAGCGCTGTAACTTACTCGTATAAATAAGTTTTTGGCGTTCGGTAGAAAATATGTAATTTTGAGATTCGATAGAAAAGACTATAAAGTCGTTCAGTACCGATATGACAATCAATGATATATTAAGCATTTACAATAAAGTGAATGAGAAGCTCTACACGGGTAGTGTATCAGAAGCTTTTTTTCTCATACGAAAGATTATAAAGGAGATAAACGATTGGAATATGTCGATGGAAATAGACGAATATTCGTCGACTTACCTGCAAATGCTCTCTCATAGTATTGCTGCAAAAGAGTTTACAAGAAACGAAGAGAGTCGGCAGATATATAATAGGCTTGTATTCAATCTGTTTATGCTTGTTCAAAAGGCGAAGGAGACTTTTCTCTTGCGTCAATCGAATCTCATTGAGTATGAGGGGCAGAGGCTGATGATTAACAATCCCAATATGTTTCTCAATGATATAATTCCGAGTTTTGAGCAGATACACACAGTTCTTCGACAGCAGTACGCGGCAGCCGACCAAGCGACAGATGAAAATGATGGAGATATAAACTATTGGAATACAGTCACAAGTACATATCAAAAAACGATGTCTCCGCTTTTTGCATTTGTTTTATTGAAAAGCGATATGTCGAGTGCCGACCTCGAGCAGGTCAAGGCTATAATCGCCGATAGCACAATAGCTTTAGATACCAGATGTATAGCGGTATCTGCCCTTACTATGAATGTACTTCGTGCTTTCGATTCGCAGAAAACAAATGTATTGCTTTCGCTCGTAGATAGTAACGAAAACGCTATAAGACAGAGAGTTTTGGTCGGTATAGTACTTATAATATCAAAATATGGATATATCATCGAATACGACGAGCATTTGCGCAACAGAATAACTTTTATTTGCCAAAACAGCACGCTTGTGTCTGAGATACAAAGTATTGTGTTTCAGATAGTACGCACTACAGAAACGAGCAAGATTTCCAAGCAAATAAACGAGGAGATAATGCCCGAAATAATGAAAATGTCTCCGATAATACAAGACAAACTTAAAAATATAGATTTCGACGAAGATAGCGAGAAAATAAAGCCAAGTATAGAGAATATGTTCGACGGAATCGATTTTTCGGATAAGATACACGATTTCACCGAGTTGCAAATGAGTGGTTCGGATGTCTTTGCCGGGACTTTCGCACAAATGAAGGGTTTTCCGTTTTTTGCCTTTATCGAAAATTGGATATTGCCTTTTGATTCTCGAAATCCTTATGTGAGACGGCTTTCCAATAAAAAAGAGTCTATCGGCAAAGCTATTTCGTCGAATCCGTTGCTATGCAATTCCGATAAGTTTTCGTTTTCGCTAAATTTGTTGCAAATGCCCGATAAACAGCTCGATACGGTAGAGTTTGCCATCAAAGAAGAACGCGAGCAACTCGACGAAATGATAAAAGATACCGACAAGAGCCACAATTATACCCCGCAAAAAATAGAGGCCAATCACTATATACTTGATTTATACCGGTTTTATTCGTATTTTCCTCGTCATACCGAGATAGACAATCCTCTATCGAGAATACTCAACTTGTGCGACTCGAAAATCTTCGAAGCAATGTTCCCGACTCCCACAGAGCGACGTAAGATAGGAGATGCATATTTCTTTTACGACCATTATTTCCAAGCTATCGATGTGTATAATAGAGATATAGAGGCTGCAGGCAATAGCGATATCGACTATGAATTGTATCGCAATCTGGCATATTCTTACCAGAAAGTGGGTAGATATCAGGAGGCAATCGACTACTATATCGTAGCCGAAGGACTCGACAAAAACAGCACTTGGTATCTCCGACGTCTTGCATTTTGTTATAGGCAAATCGGTGATATTCCGAAGGCTATCGATTGTTATAACGAGATATTGGAAGTAGCCAAAGACGATTTCGGGGTGATGTTTCGACTTGCAGTTTGCTATATGGAGATTTCTCAGTACGACTCGGCTCTATCTGTCTTATATAAAATAAGTTATCTCAAGCCTGACTATCGAAATATTCGTTCCGTCTTGGTATCGTGTCTCTTTTATTGCGGTAAATTGGAACAAGCTAATGAGCTTGCTGCAAGACATATAGAAGAGTCTGCCGAGTTGGAAATGAAAGATTTAATCACAGCCGGGCATATAGCTCTCTGTTTGAAGATGCAAGATATAGCTATCGAGCGTTACCAGAAGGCTATCGCCAAAGCCAAAGATTTAAAGGGATTTATCGATGTGTTTTCGGCAGACAACAATCTGCTCTTGAACAATGGAGTAGATAGCAACGAGGTGCAACTTATTATAGAAAAGATACTTATAGATAAATTCCGATAAATCTCCGTACATAAAGCAATGCAGGTAAATCTTGATATAAACGAATTTGAATATCAGCTACCTACCGAAAAGATAGCTAAATATCCTCTTGCAGAACGAGGCGGGTCGCTTCTGTTGCATTTTGATGGAGAGAGTATTACAAAACAATCTTTTTCTGCTCTACCTCAGTTGCTTGCGCCCGACGACTTCTTGATATTCAACAACACTAAGGTGATACAAGCTCGCCTACATTTTGTTAAGTCTACAGGAGCCGTTATCGAAGTGTTTTGTTTAGAGCCGTATGAACCAAGCGATTACGGGCGGTCTTTTTCGTCGACCGATTCGTGTCTTTGGAAAGTTATGGTCGGTAATCTGCGTCGATGGAAAGACGAAATATTGTGTCGGGAAGTAATGCTCGACGGCGAGTCGACGGTTTTGGAAGTTCGTTATGTGGAGCGAATCGACAATATGAATCATATCGTGGCTTTTTCGTGGGACAATCCGAATATCACTTTTGCCCGTATTTTGCAATATATGGGCGAGTTGCCGATACCGCCTTACCTCAACCGCCGTACTGCCGAGGCAGATATGGTCGGATATCAGACTACATTTGCCAAAAACTTGGGGTCGGTAGCAGCCCCTACCGCAGGGCTACATTTTACCGAAAAGATTATTAGCGACTTACATAGTAAAGGTATCGGTAGTAGCGAACTGACTCTACATATAGGAGCAGGTACGTTTCAGCCCGTGAAGACGGAAAATATTGCAAATCATATTATGCATACCGAAGTATTCGAGGTGAAGCTTGATACTTTATATCATATAGTGCAACATCTCGGGCATATCGTGGCTGTGGGCACTACCTCGATGCGAACCTTGGAAAGCCTGTATTACATTGGATGCCACATAAAAATGAATCGGTCGGCTCCCGACTTGAATGTATCGCAATGGGAGGCATACGACTATGTCTGCCGATTGTCGGTAGTAGAGGCTTTGCAAGAGATAATCGATTATCTGTCGAGAGAAAAGCTGAAGTCGATTATTGCAAAAACCCAAATAATGATAGTGCCTACATTTAGGTTTAGAATAGTCGATAAACTAATTACAAACTTTCACCAACCGTGCAGTACTCTGTTGATGTTGGTATCTGCTTTCGTGGGGAGCGACAACATGAAGAGTATCTACGACTTTGCTTTGAACAACGACTTCAGATTTCTAAGTTATGGCGATAGTTCATTGTTGCACAGAGTAAATGTAAATAATTAATATACCGATTGTTGAACACAGAGCATGAACCTCTCATATCTACTTGCAAAACGTATCACATATAGCGATATAGGCAATAAGTCGCATAGGAAGTCTAACATCAATATAGCGACATTCGGTATCGCCGTAGGGTTATCGGTGATGATTATATCTGTCTGTGTAGTAACAGGTTTCAAAAGAGAGGTTACGTCTCAGGTGGTAGGCTTTGGTTCTCATATTCAGATATTTTCGTACGGAAGCAGTTCTTCGTCGTTCGAACGCTCGCCTATATCTATCGACGACAATACATTAGCTGAGATAACGACTATAAATGGTATAAATAGAGTAGCGAAGGTAGTCACTAAACCTGGAATAGTAAAAACCGACGATGATTTTAAAGGGATAATATTCAAGGGAGTAGATAGAGACTACGATTGGAGTTTTTTTCGTAAAAATATTGTCGAAGGCAGTGTGCCCGACCTATCGAATAGCGATAACAGAAACAATATTATCGTTTCGAGCAATATGGCTAAGGCGTTGAATCTTAAAGTGGGAGATGACGTTTCGGCTTATTTCTTTCAGCAACAAGTAAGAGGACGAAAATTTATAATATCGGGGATATATTCTACTACCTTCTCGCAGTTCGATGACTTATTTGCCCTATGTAGCTCACAAGTATTACAAGAACTCAACGGTTGGAGTCGGCACTACATAAGTTCACTCGAAATAACTATCACCGATTTCGACCGATTAGACCCTATAACCGACCATATACGGCAGATTGTCGGCAATAAATTCGACGATAGCAAAATCATATACGACGTACAGTCTATAAAAGAGGTATATCCGCAGATATTCAATTGGTTGGATATGCTAAACATCAACGCATACATAGTTATAGTGCTAATGTTGGCGGTAGCGGGCTTCAATATAGTGTCGGGGTTGCTTATTATAATACTCGAAAAGACACAGACGATAGGTATACTCAAAGCTTTGGGAATGAAGGATAAAGAAATACGTAAGGTATTCGTTGTCAGTGCAATGTTTTTTGTCGGGCGTGGTATTGTATGGGGCAATATCATAGGTTTCTCGATCGTCGTGTTGCAATATTTTCTGCATATTGTGCCGTTAAATCCTGAGTATTACTATACTTCGTTTGTGCCCGTACATATCGACTTCCGTTTGCTGATAGTTCTGAATTTGTCGGTATTTTTATTCTCAATACTTGTAATGGTGCTACCATCTCAGATGATTTCTAAGATATTGCCTGCCAAGTCTATAAAATTTGAGTAAATAGCTGTATATGAAGATAAAAATACTATTTGTGGGGAAAACCGTAGACGATAGAATAACGAGTATAGTCGACGACTATCTGAAACGTATAAAAAACATCGATATAACGATAAAAATAGTCCCCTGTGCCAAGAAAAAATATTCTGTCGAAGTGCAGAAATCGGAGGAAGGCAGGTCTATTCTTAGTTTTATCGACGATAGTGATTTTGTAGCTATTCTCGACGATAAAGGCGATAGCTTCACCTCGAGGCAGTTCGCCGAATGGCTTGAGCGACGGCAGACATCTTCTCGCAATATAACGTTCGTCGTTGGCGGAGCTTATGGCTTTTCCAACGAAGTATACGATAGAGCCGATTCGCGTATATCTCTGTCTAAGATGACATTTTCTCATCAGATAGTAAGAGCCATTTTTGCAGAGCAACTTTATCGTGCTTTCACCATAATAGCAGGTCTGCCTTATCACCACGAGTAAAATATATATGTTTTCGATAAAAAAACTATCGATTTTTATTTGTTTATTCATAGACTATTAATTAACTTTGTGGACTATTATACAAGAAGTCTTATGGTTGTATAAGTTGTTGTTGCATAATATTTTAAATAAAAATATATTAAAAAAATCATTGTTATTATGGACGTAAAAAAGATTATGGCCTCATTGGAGGCAAAACATCCC
>CAJPPQ010000078.1 GCA_905372605.1 Porphyromonadaceae bacterium | reverse complement strand
CCATCGTAATGAATGGGCAGACAAAATTACAAAAATATTTTTAGAGCCGACGTTGGCTAGGAAGCGTGCTTTTCTGCTCAGTGTATAGGTATAAATATTGGATATAAAAAAGTGTATGTTACGTGGAGTTTGTGAAAGTCGCTTTTCTTCAAATCTCCTTTTTCTCTTTTTTATAACTTCGCCTATTGAATATACACAGAGACACATCGCCGAACGATATGTCTCTGCAAACAAACAAAATTACTAACTTGATGTTTTTTATATCAACTTTACTCTCAAAGCTTATCGAAGAAAAGCGATGGCTGCGGGAATATCGCCCGTAGTCTGCCGCCACAGTAAATTACCATACAGGTCGAAACAAAGCAACTCGCCGGGCGACGTATAGTCTTTGGCATCGCAGATATAGAGAGACTGCCGCCGTTCGTCGAAGGCTATATGGTATGGCACTTTGATAGATGTCGCTATCTCCGAAGACACGAATCGGTTACTCAAAACTACATTCTTTTCGAGATCATAGAGTATGTAAGTAGTCTTTTTCTTGGGGTATTCGAGTGCTACGGCAAAGAGCGAATCGCCCAAAATGACAAAGCTACTCGACGTTATCCCCAAAGAAGTAACCTGCTCCGTACGTGTATCGAGGCGGTAAATATTTGACGAAATATCCTTGTAATTTCCTCGCGACGATATGTAAAGATTGCCTTTGCGGTCTTTTTGTATCAGATTCAGGTTGATTCCTACCTCTATCTTCTTTATTTCAGTAAAAGAAGCCAAGTCGACCACCGATACCGTCTTCTCGTAATTAGGGGCATTGTACCCTCCCGAATTGGCAACGTACAACTTGCCGTCTACTATCTGCATCTGCTCAGGTTGGTATCCGACGGTTACACGTCGGGTCTCTTTGAGGGTGGCGGTATCTACCTCTACCACATATCCGAGCTGCGATTGCGACGGGTCGACGGGTCCCGCATACGAAGAGACGTAAGCCTTGCCGCCGTCGAATACGATATATCGGCAGTTGGGCACGGTGAATCTACCTATATGCTTTACCGTATGCTTGTCTATCACCTCCACCATATTCGAACAATTGATGACAGCATACATCCTACCTCCGTATATCTGTAGGTCGTTGCCTACGTCGCCAAGCTTAAAACCGACGTCGGGATTGGCTCGAACAAATGTATTACTATTGTAAATGCCTTTGTAATAATCGTAAAAATCGAGCGAAGCCTTGTTGCTCCCCATATTGCCTTGGTTGAGAAGGTAGAAGCCCTTTGGGTTATAAAACTCTTCGGGCAGAACATACGGCTGCGTCTTGCGGCACGACGCTAAGACAAGTGCCAGCAGAAAGAGCAGTGATGCGACAGATAATCTTATCTTGTTACACATATCTATATTCGGTTACTGTTTTATCACTTTGATAGTCTTACGAGCCATACCGTCGGATATTTCGACCAGGTACATACCACTGGGATAGGTCGATAAATCGAACGAAACGGTATCGTCGGCAGTAGTGAGTTCGTTGTATTTCTTGCCGTAGATATTATAAATAACGATACGGCAACCGCCGGCCGAGGCTACAAACAGCCTGTCGGTACAAGGATTCGGATAGACGCCTGCCCGTATTTGAGGCTCTCCGAGCGATAGGCTCAATGCATTATTGATAACCCCCACTCCCGATAAGTCGAATCCGCCCGTGGCGAAAGGCGTAGGATATGGGTCGTTTATAATATTACCGTGCGAGTCGCGAGTCGCATAAGTTGGGTTGATAGTACCGACAACGTCTCTTATTTTTACATGAGTGATGTTTCTTTTGTCGAGCAACGATGTGTCGGGTATCTCTGCAATATCGAAAGGAGTACCCCAGCCACCTTTGTATTTACCTGCTATGTTGTTGATTTTGGTAGCATCGATAGAACCGAAACCACCGACTTGTACGTCGGTCGGAGTAAGCGAAGTAGTAACGAAGCCAAAGTAATTGACTCCGTCGGAGCTGACCTCTACCGTAGCGAGTTCGAGGAAAGTATCGCTGAAAGAGTTCTCGAATACGGCAAAGTCGAAACCCTCGCCGTCTACTATCGGGTAATTGAAAGTAAGAATTGCTTCGCCTGCATCTCCGAGACTTATACAATCCATTGCACCGGAATCTGTAACTGCACCGATAGCATTAGCCTCCGTACCGAACGATACTCGTCCGTCGCCCGGTTTGGCAATATCAAAAAATCCCCGTGTAACGGTGCAAGTCTTTGCCCAATCGCGGAAACGACTGTCGGTAAATTGTATCGCTTTGCAACCGGGAGTACCTACAATGCCATCGAACTGCTGCTGTGCAAGTAACGACATAGGTAACGTCGACAGTAAGCACAAAACTGCTATTATATTTCTATTCATAATGAAAATAAGTTTATTATTTGTTTTTCTAATAAAAATAAATTGCCCCACTACTTATGAGTGGCAGAAAAAAAGTTGTGGGGCAATTTATCTTCAATTATTTTTATTACTAATTATTACTAATATCTACTATTGGATATCATTAATAAACTATCAATTTACGACGATATACGTTGTTGCCGTTTGTAAGGGATACGAAGTAAACACCTTCGTCGAGAGCGGAAATGTCTATCGTACGGCTTGTCTTATCGCCGTTGAGTGTTCCGACTGCTACAGTGCGTCCGTTCATATCGATTATGCTATACGTACAGTCACCTTCGATATCGACGGAAATATATTCACGAGCAGGGTTAGGATAAATGTTAAGAGCTACACCGTGCGTATCGTCTACATCTGTCGTCGGCGATCCTACGGCTACGATATTTTTAGTCCATACCATATTCCAATAGTCGTCTCCCATTCCGCAGCTGTAACCGCCAAATTCCACTATATCGCCGTTTCCTACCTTTTTAGTAGCAATACCTATCATCGTAGGTTCTTCGTTTACGTTGTACATCAGGTATACTCCGGCAGGGTTCTTAAGCGTAGTAGCACCTTCGGTATAAACAATGCTCGACATAAATCCGCCCGATATGGTACATTGCAGGCGACTGTCGGCAGCGTCGATATCGCGCAACATCTTTTCGACCGTTACCGAATCCGTCGAGAAGCGGTAACCCCAAGCCAGCGACGAGTCGGGATTGCACCAGTTAGAAGCGAATATCACTTTGTTGTTACCCTTACCTACCCAATATTTAATATCGTTTGTAGTGATAGTGTTGTTGTGGTCGACGGCAAACTTCACCCATACGGAGTCGTTGGCTCTTACGTTTGAAATAGTATACTTATTGCCCACTACGGCAGAGGTAACCACATTATTACCAACTTTGAGCTCGCCCAAGTGGTAGCCCACATAAGGAGCGATGGTAAGAGTAACGTCTTCGCCTTCGCTTACCGTGATAGGACCTTCAGGAGTAATCTTACCATACTGGCTCTGCTTGATGCCGATAGTATAGTGTGCGGGAGGTGTGGGTACTGCTACGATAGCTTTAGTCCACACTGTATTCCAGTAGTCGTCGGAATTTCCACAGACATTACCACCAAACTCAATTACATCGCCGTCGGCAATCTTCTGCTTAGAGATACCTTGTGCATAGTTTTCGTTTACATTGTACACCCAGTAGCTACCACTCGGATTCGTAAGCGACTTCTGGATATTGATATAATATTTCATATCCGACAGGAAATTTCCAAAACCGATGTTGTTGATACGGCAAGTAAGACGGTAGTCGGCAGAGTCGATATCGTGCAACATCTTTTCGACCGTTACCGAATCCGACAACTCAAAGCGGTAACCCCAAGCAAGCGATGAGTCGGGGTTGCACCAGTTTACTGCAAAGATAGCCTCTTTGCTACCCGTACCTACCCAATACCGTATGTCGCTCTTAGCAATAGTATTGTTGTGGTCGACGGCAAACTTCACCACTACGGAGTCGTTTGCTGTTACGTTCGAAATAGTATACTGATTGCCCACTACGGCAGAGGTAACGTCGTTAGTACCTACCTTGAGTAGCCCCAGATGATAGCCCGCATTGGGAGCGATGGTAAAAGTAATGTCTTCTCCTTGGTTTACCGTGATAGTACCTTCGGGAGTAACCTTACCATACTTGTTGCTCTGCTTGATATCGATAGTATAGTGTGCCGGAGGTGTGGATACTGCTACGATAGCTTTAGTCCACACGATATTCCAATAGTCGTCGATGTTTCCGCAGGCTGTACCGCCAAACTCAATTACATCGCCGTCGGCAATCTTCTGCAAAGAAATACCTTGTGCCAAGTTTTCGTTTACGTTGTACATCCAGTAGCTGCCGCTCGGATTGGTAAGCGTTTTTTGAATATTAACATAATATTTCATCTCCGATAGGATTTTTCCATAACGGCTCGGCATTATTTTACACGACAGACGGTGGTCGGCAGAGTCGATATCGCGAAGCATCTTTTCGACTGTTATCGTATCCGACGAGAAGCGGTAGCCCCAAGCAAGCGACGAATCGGGGGAGCACCAATTGACTGCAAAAATAGCCTCTTTGCTACCCGTACCTACCCAATACTGTATGTTGCTCTTAGCAATAGTATTGTTGTGGTCGACGGCAAACTTCACCCATACCGAATCGTTAGCTCTTACGTTCGAAATAGTATACTGGTTGCTCACTACGGCAGAGGTAACGTCGTTAGTACCTACCTTGAGCTCGCTTAGATGGTAGCCCGCATTGGGAGTGATGGTAAGAGTAACGTTACCGCCTTCGTTTACCGTGATAGGACCTTGGGGAGTGATAGTACCGTAATTGCTCTGCTTGATACCGATAGTATAGTTGGGGACGCGTACTGGTGAAACCGTCAAATTCCAAACACTACTGCTTTGGCAGCTCAATCCACCAAACTCAACAACATCACCATCTTGTATATTGGTATTTACTACTCCGCCGGGATATGTCCCGTTAACGGAATACATTATACTACCTATGTCGCCACCAAAATCGTAGTTTGGGAACTGAGCATCGTTGTACTGGAAGTCGGTTACAAAGTTGGCAGCTACTCCAACGATAGTCAGCCTATTGTCTGCCGAATCGATAGCATTGAGCATTTGGGCTATCGTCTTAGTGCCGTCCCACTTGTATCCCCAAGCAAGAGCTTTGCTTTTATTACAGAAATTGACTATGAGAATAGCCTTATTACCACCCGTACCTACCCAATATTCTATCTGAGTAAACGGGATATTGCTTCTTTGGGGAGCGGCATAAGCCGATACCCCGAAGATAATTGCAAGAATCGCCAAAAGAGCGACTCTAAACGAAAAATGTTGATTTTTAAGCATGTCTTTAATTTTAAACTTTATATAAACAAAAAATTATCTCTATCATATCACATCGTACTGCCACAACAGCGTACCCCTACACAGAGGCACACTCATAGGTAACGCCCGTATGTCTTTGCACGAGGCAATGCATACAAAAAAACTTCAGAAACACATATTTTTTCTATCATAAAACATCTATAAAAGCCCTTTCCCTCGAGGGACAAATTAAAGATATACGGCAGTAGGCAGGTCTTCTGACTCGTTTCGGTCTCTCTTGTATTCCTTCCCGATTTTTCGGTAAGATAAAATCAGTGGAGTGGTCTTCTGCAAAAGAGACATTATGGTGAAACTCACAGCAGCGGGTCTGTTGCCGATTTGCACGGCATTCCCTTTTAATCT
>CAJPPQ010000077.1 GCA_905372605.1 Porphyromonadaceae bacterium | reverse complement strand
TCTTTGCGGCGTTCGGTTCGTTTACTTGGGCAGGGCAGGCTGTAAAGCTCCTCAACGAATTCGGACAGAGGATGAAGTACGATGTCGTAGACCCCATCGAGGTGAAATACACTATGCAGGGCGACGACGATTACAACCGCTTCTACAGTCTCGGACGAGAGGTTGCCCTGAAGAGTAAGAACTGAAAAAAAACGGAGGCGATGGATTTTGCATAAAAGAGGCTAAGAATAGCTTAGTCTCTTTTTACGTATGCAGTCCGCCATTGATTGATATTACTTCGCCTGTAATATATGCTGCTTTGTCCGATACGAGAAATGCAACCAAGTCTGCTACTTCTTCCGCTTTGCCGAAGCGTCCTGTCGGGATAAGTTTCTTCAGTTCCGCCTCGTTTAGGTCTTTGGTCATATCGCTTTCGATGAAGCCCGGTGCTATTACGTTTACTGTTACGTTCCTTTTGGCAACCTCCAGTGCCAATGCTTTAGAGGCTCCTGTAAGTGCGGCTTTCGCTGCCGAGTAATTGGTCTGCCCCGGCATTCCTTTTATACCCGATAGCGACGATACATTCACTATTCGCCCCCATCGGTTTACAAGCATATCTTTCAGCAATCTCCGTGTGATGTAGAAAAATCCGTTCAATGTCGTATCCAATACCGTGTGCCACTCTTCGTCTTGCATGAATATCATCGTGTTGTCGCGGCGTATGCCTGCATTATTTATCAATACGGATATATATTCGTTTGGATGGCTTTCTTGCCACTTCGCCAGAGCTGTCTCTATCTGCCTGCTGTCAGATACGTCAAACTGCATTGTTTCGGCAGTACCACCTTGTGATTTTATTGCATCCTGCGTCTTTTGGGCTTCTTCACTTCTGCTTTGGTAGTTTATCAATACGCCATAGCCCATCTCTGCCAGCTTTATCGATATGGCTCTGCCTATTCCGCGCGAACCTCCTGTTACAAGTGCATATTTCATCTCTCTTTCGCTTGTGGTTTGTATTATTAATTGTATTTGATTGCAAAATTACTCAATTTTATCCTTCTATGTCTCGCTCCTACACTCAAATGGCATTTTTATTTTTCTACTATTTCTGCCTATTCGTACTCCGTTCGTACCGAGCGAATCGAAATCTTTTCTTACCTTTGTATCTCTATTAAACGTATATAATTATGAATATAAAAACTCTGCTCATCCGTTCTCTAAGCGGACTTGTATATGTTTCGCTTATTGTCAGTGCTATTATTATCGGTGGTACCTATTTTATGGTAGTTTTCGGGCTTCTGGTGGGGCTCACCCTATTCGAATTTCATCGTCTTACGGGGAAACAAGGTTCTGTCGATGCTCTTCAGATACTAAGTGCCATCTTTGGGGTAATACTCTTCGTTGTAGCCTCGCGGATAAGTATGTTTTCGCCCTTTTTTCTGCTGGTTTTCCTTTTAGGCTTCGTTGTTTGTTGTATTGTAGAGTTGTTTCGAAATACACCTGCCCGCATCGACAACATCGCTTACTTCCTTCTGGGGCAAGTCTACATCACTATGCCTATCTGCCTGATGTATGAAATTTTAAGTTACAATTATATTGTTCTGCTTGCACTTTTTGTCATCATCTGGGCGAGCGATACATTTGCCTACCTTGCAGGTTCGCTATTCGGAAAACACAAGTTATCTCCGTCTATCTCGCCCAATAAGTCGTGGGAAGGTGTTGTAGGCGGTCTCATTGGAGCATTGCTTACGGCTCTGGTATTTTATCTTACAGTCTCAGAACCTACGGCTTGCGAAATATCCGTTTCGCTCATTCGTTGGCTTATCTTTGCCGTCGTCATTGTGGTTTTCGGCACTCTGGGCGACCTTCTCGAGAGTCTACTCAAACGTACGGTAGGCGTCAAGGATTCCGGACATATTATGCCCGGGCACGGCGGACTGCTCGATCGCCTCGATAGTGTCATCTTCGCTGTTATACCGGCTGCCGTCTATATTTTTATCATGAGTATCATTTGTTGATATCGCTACTTTTCGGTTTCGGCTGTCGTTACTTCGAAAAAAATTTTTATATGTTTTGGTAGAGTTGATTATGTCTTTGGGTAAAACGGTTGTCTGCTTCGGAGCTAAAATCACACACCTGATTTTTTCATTCGTTTTCTGCTGCTCTTTATCACTTTTCTCTCAGAATTTGAGCGACGCTCGTATGTCTCTCATTATCACCGATATCGCTTCCGATACCACCATCGCTGATATCGATAGTCGCACACCTATGACACCTGCCTCTATCACCAAGCTTATTACTACTGCCACTGCCCTCGAGTTGCTCGGCGAAAACTTTCGTTTTGCTACCGAGATTTTTATCGATGGCAATATCTCCGACAGCACTCTACACGGCAATCTTATCGTTCGTGCCGTTGGCGACCCCACGATAGGCTCTTCGTACTTCTCCGACCGCGATTTTTTATCGCGTTGGAGCGATGCTATATGCCGATACGCACCTGCCGGTATCTCGCGTATCGAGGGAGATATCGTTGCCGACCTCTCTTTATTCGATTCCGTTGCTATTCCTGCGGGGTGGAGTAGTCCCGATATTGGCAACTACTATGCAGCCGGTGTCTATGGACTCTCTTTCTACGACAATATTGTTGCCGTAACATTCCGTACCGCCCAATCGGGGACAAAACCGAGTATTATCGGTATATACCCACATATCAAAGACTTCACCGTCGTCAATCGACTCACTTCGAAAAGAGGAGTAGGCGATAACTCATTTTTTTCGGGCGTCCCCTACTCTTTGCAACGTACCGTCACAGGCTCGCTCGAAGCCAACACCTCCAATTTTATAGTCAAAGCCGATAATGGCAATCCGCCACTCGTGCTTTTGCAGGCATTTCGCGATACTTTGCAGCAAAGAGGTATCTCTCTACTCGGCAATATCCGTATCTCGTTCGATAAATACTATCCTCGACACAATCACCTCGTTCCTCTGTTTGTCGCCTTCTCGCCGCCGCTTGCCGATATCATACGTATTACAAACGTCTATTCGAATAATATGTTTGCCGAGTCTCTTGCGAAATACATCGCTCTTTTTTCGGCAGACCGCGCCTCTTTCGACAGAGGTCTCAACGTGATAAAAACGTTTTGGAGCAAGCGAGGTATCGATATTGCACATCTGAATATGCTCGACGGCAGCGGGCTTACGGCATCCAATACTTTTCCTGCCGCACTCCTCAACGATTTGCTCATCTATATGTACCGCCACAGCACCAACTACGATGTTTTCTTGCATTCATTGCCTGTGGCAGGTGTCAACGGTACTGTCCGCAATTTTCTGAAAGATACTCCCCTTGCGGGTAAAGCTCATCTCAAGTCGGGCAGTATCGGCGGAGTTCAATGCTACGCCGGCTATATATGCAAGGGTGAAAAGACGTACTCCGTAGTCGTCATGGTAAACGGTTTTCGCGGCAAGCGACGAAATATAGTCGCCTCAATAGAGAAACTCATACTAAATACTATCGAAAACTATGAAAACCCATCTCCCTGATACGTTGTTTCTGCAAACGACATCCTCTACCAATAGCTATTTAAGCGACCTCCTTAGCCAAGGGACTTTCCCTCACGGATATTGTGTCTGTAGCCGTTTCCAATCGGCAGGTAGGGGGCAAGCAGGAAATGTCTGGGAGAGTGCCGACGGCGAGAATTTACTCTTTTCGCTTCTGTTGCACACACACAAATTCCCTCTCGACCGTCAGTTTCTCTTATCTGAGGTAGTCTCCATAGCTATCTGTCGTTTCTTGAGTCGCTATCAGATATCTGCACGCATAAAATACCCAAACGATATCTTCGTCGGCGATAAAAAGATAGCAGGGATACTCATCGAAAACCGAATCGTAGGCAAAGCAATGCAATACTCCATAGTAGGTATAGGTCTCAACGTTAATCAAGAAGTTTTTATACAAAATAAAGCCACAGCTACTTCTATGCGTAGCATTACGGGGAGTCGGTATAGCCTTACCTCACTATTGCAAAGCCTCCGCCACGAGATATTCGACAGAGTCGATAGTTTTAGTATTGAGAACAAAGATGAGTGCAAGGACTTCTATTTTAGTTTGTTGTATCGCCGCAACGGATACTATCCGTACGAAGCCGATGGCGTGCGTTTCGATGCCAAGATTGTCGATATTGCCGACGACGGTATGCTCCATCTCACAACCGATAAAGGCGAAGAGCGAAAATATTATTTCAAGCAAGTAAGATTTATCATTTAGTTTCGCCTCAGTAGCGATAGTACAAAAAAAGCCGTCCCCGAAATAAGGGCGGCTTGTTTTTTTGCACTTACGATGCCAAGTCTGTTATTTTACAGCCTTAGCAGTAGTGTCAACTGCAACAGAATCAACAGCAGGAGTAACTACTTCTTCTGTCATTGTTTCTACAGCAACTGTGTCTTTTACTTCGTTTTCAGAAGCCTTGTTGCCGCAAGCGGCGAATGTTACTGCAACAGCAGCAGCAAAGAATAATACTAATTTTTTCATTTTTAATTAATTGAAATATTAAATTTATTATTTATAATAGCGGTACAAAAGTACTACATTTTTCTTTACCGACAATGTTTTTACCGATTTTTTTTCGATAAAATATGTGTTTTGTTCTTATTGTTGATAATTAGCGGTTTATGTAATATAAATGCTATTTATTACCGCTTGTTTGCTAATAAATATAGAAAATAATGCTTGCTGTAGCTAATAGACTGTTTATTATGTACCTATGGATTTATTTTGCCAAAAATAGTATTCAATCAAAATCTTTTTATTACCTTTGCACTCGCTTTTCGAGAAAAAGCAATTTAGGTAAAAGAATTAATAACTTAATTATCAAAAGAATGGCAACAAAAATAAGATTGCAGCGTCATGGACGCAAGGGGTATGCCTATTACCACGTTGTAGTAGCAGATAGCAGGTCGCCGAGAGACGGTCGCTGTATTGAACGGTTAGGTACGTACAACCCAAATACTCATCCTGCTACAATAAATCTCAATTTCGAGCGAGCTTTGTATTGGGTAGGAGTAGGTGCTCAGCCTACTGATACTGCCAATATGATACTCAAAAAAGAGGGTGTATTGTATAAAAAACACCTACTCGGTGGAGTGAAAAAAGGAGCTTTCGATGAGGCTACGGCAGAACAAAAATTCGAGGCTTGGAAGAGAGAAAAAGCCGATATTCTGACCAAACAGCAGGAAAAAGCCAAATCGGATAAAGCCGGTGAAGCCAACAAACGTTTGGATGCCGAAAAGGCGAAGAATAAGGCAAGAGCCGAGGCTGTGGCTAAAAAATTGGCCGAGGCAAAACTTGCAGAGCAACAAGCAGCAGCCGAAGCAGCTGAGTCTGAAACACAACCTGAGGCTACCGAAGAATCTACCACTGAGGCAAAAGAGTAGAGAATAGAAGAAAAGTCATCATTTTGGATTGTTTTTAAGAGAGAAAAGAGACAAAATTCTTTTCTCTTTTTTACGGTATATCATTCACTTAACTCTTTTGTGATTTATTTGGATTTTTGAAGTAGGAATGGAGTTTTTGACTCTGTCTGATGATATCCATAAAAAAGCGAGACGCTCCCAAAGAGAACGTCGTCGCGAGATAAAATATGACTAAAATTTTTTCTTACTTCAATACGCCGAGTTCTTTTCCTATCTTGGTGAATGCGGCTATACATTTGTCG
>CAJPPQ010000076.1 GCA_905372605.1 Porphyromonadaceae bacterium | reverse complement strand
AGTAACGATGCCGAATATAGTAGACGACGGCATTATCGAAGGATTGACATTTTAGTTTCAACATTGTTAATAATTAGATGCAGCGGTTGCCCGACAACAAAAGGCAGCCGCTGTTTTTTCATTTCTGAAAATAAAGTTGTAATTTTGCCGTACCGAAGCCGATAATGTTATTTTATTGATTCGCACCGACGACAAACAACAATACCAATACATTCGTATATGTCTACCAACAACAAACCTATCGCTTTCTTACCCGTATTCACGGGGACCAATTGCGACTACGATACGGCGAAAGCCTTTACCAAAGCGGGAGCCGAAGTTACGACTGCCGTATTCAGAAACCTTACGAGCGACGATATCGTCTCTTCTATCGACGAGATGTGTACCAAGATATCGAGGTGCAGTATCTTGGCTCTATCGGGTGGCTTCTCCTCGGGCGACGAACCCGACGGTAGCGGTAAATTCATCGCCAACGTACTGGGCAACGCTAAAATCACCGAGCAGGTACATGCTCTACTCGACAGAGGTGGGCTGATACTCGGTATATGCAACGGCTTCCAAGCGCTCATAAAATCGGGGCTATTGCCTTACGGACGGCTGGGCTGCGTTACCGAAGAGTCGCCGACACTCTTCAGAAACGATATAAACAGACATATATCGCTCATCGCACGCACAAGGGTGAGTTCGGTAGCATCGCCGTGGTTGGCAGGATTCGAGATAGGAGAGATTCACTCGGTGGCTATGTCGCACGGTGAAGGCAAAATAGTGATTTCAGACCGACTCGCAAAACAACTTTTCGAGCGAAATCAGATAGCGTTTCAGTATGTCGACCCCGAAGGCAACGTTACTATGCAAGAGCCTTTCAACCCAAACGGTTCGATGTATGCCATCGAAGGTATGATATCAGAAAACGGACAGATACTCGGCAAGATGGGACACTCTGAACGATACGAAAACAATCTTTTCAAAAATATCTATGGCAATATGCAACAAAAGATATTCGAGAATGCTGTGAATTATCTAACCTCAAAACGCATCTGACCGATATGCAAGGCGAACTACTCTATACGGGAAAAACGAAACAGATTTTCGGTACCGATGACCCCGACCTTATCGTCGTACACTACAAAGACGACGCCTTGGCATACAACGGTATAAAGCGGGCACAGATAGCCAACAAGGGTGTTTTGAACAATAAAATATCGGCTATAATATATGGTATGCTCGAGAAAGAGGGCTTCCACACGCATTTCGTCAAACGGCTAAGCGACCGCGACCAACTCTGCCGCCGCAAAAGGCAAATCATAAAACTCGAATTTATAGTACGTAATATTGCCGCAGGCTCGATGGCTAAACGGCTCGGGCTCAAAACAGGCACGCAGCTGGCAACCCCGGTGTACGAAATCACCTACAAAAACGACGACTTGGCAGACCCCATCATCAACGAACACCATGCCGTAGCTCTCGGACTGAGTTCGTACGAAGAACTTGCCGAAATACACGACGTAGTAGCAAGACTCAACACTACTCTACAACGCATTTTCGCACAGATAGGCGTTACTCTGGTCGATGCTAAGTTCGAATTCGGACGCACTGCCGACGGCACTCTTGTCGTTGCCGACGAGATATCGCCCGATACCACACGCTTGTGGGACACAAAGACGCTCGAAAGTCTTGACCGCGACCGCTTCCGTAAAGATTTGGGTAAGATATCCGAAGCATACGAAGAGATTCTCAACCGCCTCTCTTCGATAGCGTAAATCAATACTCTTCTTCATTTGCTCCGCACTGCAAGTCGAGATTTACTTCGCACTGTCGGTTGCAATTGAATTGGATTTGTTAGTAAAAAAACACTTCTTACATAATCAATTAAACAACAAAGAATAACAAATGCTTTTTATATGATGAGATTTCAGAAAAAAATTAGAACGATAGTTTGCCTTTTATCTCTGAAAGCACATACTTTACCTGCTTATTTTTCGTTGTATCATAACGACTTATAATGCCAGTTGTTTAATTGTAGAAATCAAAATTTATACCTAATTTTACTCATTAACTTGAGAACCATAAACTTAACTAGTCTTAAGTTATTGATAATAATTAATAATCAATCATATTATGATACCTAAAATAATACATTACTGTTGGTTTGGTAGAGGACAAATGCCCGATTTGGCTATAAAATGTATAAAATCGTGGCAGCAATATTTACCCGATTATGAGCTAAAGCTATGGAATGAAGACCATTTCGATATAAATTCCAACCAATACGTAAAAGAAGCGTACGAAGCTCGCAAATTTGCTTTTGTAACCGACTATGTACGTCTTTATGCATTATATACGGAGGGAGGCATATATATGGATACTGATGTAGAAATTGTCAGACCGCTCGACGACTTACTACACTTACCTGCATTTTCGGGGTATGAAAGCAATAAATACAACAACTTTCCAACAGGCTTAATGGCAAGCGCCAAGAATGGTATATGGGTAAAGGAACAGTTGGATTATTATACCGACAAACACTTCTTTAGAGCAGACGGGACATATGATATGACCACAAATACTCAGACAATATCTAATATAATGATTTCGAATGGATTCAAGTTAGATGGGAAGTATAAAGTCTATAAAAACGATATGCACTGCTTTCCAAAAGACTATTTTTGTCCTAAGACAAGTACCGGAGTTTTGAAGTTAACAAAGAACACTTACTGCATACACCATTTTGCAGGTTCGTGGCAAGAACTTACTAATGGTCAAAAGGTCAAGCGATTTATTACAAGAAAGATATTGGGCGTATGCATTACAGATAAATTAGTACAACTCAAAAGGCAATTAAAAACGATAAAATATTAGATAATCTAAAAATCATATATCAGGTAGATAACGAGAAAAGGTGCAGAAAAAATAAATTTTTCCTACACCTCCTCACTATGAAAAAAACTGATTCTATCTATCTTAGCCTAAGACTTTTACCAAATGATGAACTTTATTAATCATTCCCATTATCGATGGGGTATCATCGTGTTCTACTATCTGGTTCATTTTGTGTAGTCCAAGAGCATCTAATGTGCGTTTCTGCACGGCAGGACATTTAATCCTACTTTTTACTTGCTGAATTTTTATTTTTGCCATTACTATTTCCTCCTGATATTTTTTAACCGTTAAACACTTTATCTACCGAAATACCACGATTTTGAGCTACAGTAACAGGGTCTCTAAGTTCGCATAATGCTTGGAAAGTAGCTTTCACCAGATTGTGAGGGTTCGACGAACCTTTCGATTTTGCCAAAATGTCGGTGATACCCACACTTTCCAGAACTGCACGCATAGCACCACCGGCTTTTACTCCCGTACCGTGTGCAGCTGGTTTGAGTAATATTGTTGCTCCACCGAAATGTGCTGTCTGCTCGTGAGGTATAGTTCCCTTGTGTACAGGTACTTTGATAAGATTTTTGCGAGCAGCTTCCGTACCTTTCTGCATAGCAGCGGCTACTTCACTTGCTTTTCCGAGCCCCCAGCCAACTACTCCATTGCCGTCACCGACTACTACGATAGCAGCAAAACTGAAAGCACGTCCTCCTTTCGTTACCTTTGTTACACGATTTACAGCAACCAGACGCTCTTCCAACTGAGCGTCGGACTCTATATTCACTCTATTTCTTTTATATTCTGCCATAATTTCTTCTTAAAAATTTAAACCGTTTTTACGGGCAGCTTCAGCCAATTCTTTCACTCTGCCATGATATAAATAACCGCTTCGGTCAAAGACCACAGACTGAATACCTGCTTCTTGAGCATTCTTGGCGATAAATTCACCTACTTTGGCAGCCTGCTCTTTTTTATTCATCTTATCTTTTATTGCCAGCGACGAAGCCGAGGCAAGAGTCTTTCCTGCAACATCGTCTATAATCTGAGCATATATCTGAGTATTACTTCTGAAGACCGATAAACGTGGCTTTTCAGGAGTTCCCGATATTTTACTTCTTATATGAGCCCTTATTTTTGCTCTTCTTTCTATTTTTCCTACCATGATTTACTGATTTTTAAACGATTATTTACTTGCTGTCTTACCTGCTTTCTTGCGGATAACTTCGCCTTTAAACAATACTCCTTTACCTTTGTAAGGTTCAGGCTTACGGAACGAACGTATCTTCGCACAAACTTGTCCAAGTAGCTGCTTATCGGCAGATTCGAGGGTAATGAGCGGATTCTGATTACGTTCGGTAACGGTAGTAAGTTTTATTTCGTTTGGTAGTTGCATATATATATTATGCGAGAAACCCAACGACAACTCTAAAATCTGACCCTGATTAGAGGCACGGAAACCGACCCCTACAAGTTCAAGTGTCTTGGTATAACCTTCAGATACACCGACAACCATATTATGTATCAAAGCACGATACAAGCCGTGATAAGATCTAATCTGAGGTAAGTCGCTGTGGCGTGTGAATGAAATATTACCGTCTTCGATAGCAATATCGATACTCGGGTCGATACTCTGAGAGAGTTCGCCTTTGGGTCCCTTTACCGATACAATGCCTTTTTCGGCTTTAACGGTCACTCCGGCAGGAATCTTTATTGGTAGTTTACCTATTCTTGACATGGTTTTTCCCTCCAAACATTAATAAACATAACACAATACTTCTCCGCCGACTTCAAGCGAACGAGCCTCTTTGTCGGTCATTACACCTTTCGATGTAGAAAGAATAGCAATGCCTAATCCATTGAGTACTCGCGGCATATTTTTGTACCCAACATAACGACGAAGACCGGGAGTAGATACTCTGACAATCTTCTTAATAGCGTTAACCTTGTTAACCGGATCGTATTTCAAGGCTATTTTGATTGAACCTTGAGGACCTTCATCTATAAACTTGTAGTTCAGGATGTAGCCCTTTTCAAAAAGTACTCTCGTAATCTCTTTCTTGAGATTAGAGGCAGGAATCTCTACAACACGATGCTTGGCACTGACTGCATTACGCACCCTTGTTAAGTAGTCTGCAATAGGGTCTGTCATAAAACAATTAAATTTAAATTAACCCCCTCTAAGTGGGGCAATATTTAGTTAATATTCAAAGATTTCCATTACAAAGAAGCCTTATAATCCGACCTCTCGAACGGAATTGCAAAAGTAATACTTTTTTTAAAACAAAAAAAATAGTGCTTCACTTTTCTGCAAAAAATATTGTTTGCGAGCAGGTAATTGACTACAAACAACCATATAAAAAGATTTTGTTGTGTCGATATATACAATTGGTAATCACCGTGATAATTGTATTGCTATTGAGAGATTCCTAAAGGCAACTTTAGGTGATATTTTCCTCTATAATAGGGCATACTATAATGCAAAAATTGCATTTTGCCATTCATAACTCGATTTTTTCTTATTCTTCCTCTTTGTAATACACCTTATAAAACTTACCCCGCTCGGATTTGCCTTGTTCTATGGCTTGGCGTTTCCGCTTCCTAGGGTTCAACTTAGTTAAGTTTGTTATTCTTAAAATTATCAGGCAAAGTTAGGTATAAATTTCGGTTGTTGCAATTATATCGGAAATGCTTGCGCAATATCCTTATATTCAGTCGAATAGACAGGAGGTTTATTATTAAATTTATCTTGAATATTATCTTTTGGGAGCGTAATTCAAAAATTTAATGTACATTTGCAGCGGTTTAGTGAGATTTGTTCTCC
>CAJPPQ010000075.1 GCA_905372605.1 Porphyromonadaceae bacterium | reverse complement strand
GGCGGTTGCTGTCGGAAATTTTGTTTGATGCAGAGCAATACAAAGAGGCAGCCGAAGCCTATAAGTATCGGATAGCCATAAACGATGGCGATAGTATGAATCACTTTCAGTGTGGGCTATGCTATAGTCGTATAGGGCAATGGGAAGATGCACTACATTATTACGAGTTGCAGGAAAAAAATTTTCCTCTTATCCTTATGGATAATAAGGAGTTTTATCTGAAACTCAAAAATAAACAGGCAGAGTGTCTTATGAAAATGGGTAAATTTGAATACGCTCTTCGTATCTGTACCAAAGCACTCAAAATAGACCCAAACAACTTCCAGATAACGGTAAGGACTGCACAGTGTTACAACTTCCTGAACGACAACGAAAATGCGATAGTATATCTACTGAAAGCATTGGAGATGAACAACAATCACCGATACAACGAATACGAGAATCTGTTCGGTACGATAGGAGATATTTTTTCGGAAATATCACAAGACCAGAATCCTAAAGAAAAAGAAGAGAGTATATCGAACGCTATTTTAGCATACAAAAAATCGATAATATTTCTTAATCTGTCGGACAATGCCGATAACAAAGATTTTGAGGACTTGCAGTACACAAATGCTATGAATTTGCTGAAAATAGGGCGTTCGTATATGCTGATTGGCAAATATATCGATGCTCTCATCAATCTGCAGATAGCCAACTATATAAATACCGATATGCCTACTCTACAGCTTACTCTTTCGATATGCTACTACTATCTGGATTTCGTCAAAGAATCGCTTATGCATTTCGAACTCATTCCTGCCGACGAACTCAAAGAGTTTAAGACTCTTATACCGGATCTCGTAGAGATAGAAAAACTATATAAAGAGCGCAATAAATAATTATAACACAACACGATAACAATGAATTCTCAAGCGATATATCGACTACGAAAGGTTATGTTAATAGGATTTTTGCTGTTTTTATCAATACAGTTGAGTGCTAATGAAACAGATAGTACGAGTCGTCTGTCGTGGTTCGATAGAGTCGATGAGTGGTATACTGCCAATATGAACTATGGTACTATCACGGCACTGATGGCTGCTGAGAGTTCGATATTCCCCGTACCGTCGGAACTTGTAGTACCGCCTGCGGCTTTTATCGCCTCACGAGGCGACGGAGGTATGAAAATGATATGGGTGATCGTTTTTGCTACGATAGGAGCATGGATAGGAGCAACTATAAATTACTTCGTACTAGGTATGTGGCTCGGTAGAAACATTATATATAAATTCGCCGATAGTCGTTTGGGGCGTATGTTGCTGCTAAGCAGCGAAAAGCTAAAGCAAAGCGAAAGTTTTTTCAATAAATACGGTATCGTTTCTACATTTATAGGTAGATTCATCCCTATAATCAGGCACTTTATATCTATTCCGGCAGGTTTCTCGAAGATGAATTATTTTGTTTTCTCCGTATTTACACTGCTGGGAGCAGGTCTTTGGAATTGCATTTTGGCTTTTCTAGGACATCTCGCAAACGGGCAACAAGAGGTCATATATCGTTACTCACACGAAATAGGTTACGGACTTTTAGCGATAGTATGCCTCGTAATAGTTTTTTTTACGATAAAATATTTCGTCGGGAAAAGTAAGAAAACTAATATATAATTCACCTCTATGCCGCCGAAGGAACGTATTATATTAGGTATCGACCCCGGTACTACGGTCATGGGTTACGGTGTAATCAGAATTATCGACCGCAAAGTGGAGTTCGTCGCTCTGGGAGCCATCAATCTAAAGGCTATAAAGAACCATTATCTTACATTACGTAAGATATTCGAAGAGGTCAATCGCCTTATAGAGACTCACCTACCCGACGAACTGGCAATAGAGGCACCTTTTTTCGAAAAAAACGTACAGTCGATGCTAAAGCTCGGCAGAGCGCAAGGGGTGGCAATAACCGCCGCTATCGACAGAGAAATACCCGTAGCCGAATATGCTCCGCTCAAAATTAAGATGGCTATAACCGGCCAAGGTAGAGCCTCTAAAGAACAAGTAGCCGATATGCTATGCCGAATACTGAAAATACCTCACGATATTCTACCAAAAGAGCTCGACGCTACCGACGGACTGGCAGCTGCATACTGCCACTATTTACAAACACAATCGGTCGTAGGTAGCGAGAAAAAATATAGAAACTGGAAAGACTTTGCCGAAAAAAATAAGGAACGAATCAAAACATAGCTTCAAATATAATGTTAAAGCTATATATATGGTACGTATTCAATGATTTTTTTACTAAATTTGCAGAGTCGAAAAAAGAGAAACTTATATATCAATAACTAATAAAACTCATTATTAAAATTATGGACATTCATTCATTACAACCACAGGAAGTATGGCACAATTTTGCAAAGGTATGCTCAGTGCCTCACCCGTCGCACCATCTCGAACAGATTACAAAACTTGTAGTAGACTTCGGTAAATCTCTTGGTTTGGAGACTCTTACCGATAAGGCAGGCAATGTACTCATTCGTAAGCCTGCTACTCCGGGTATGGAAGACCGCAAAGTAATAGTACTTCAGGCTCATCTCGATATGGTACCTCAGAAAAACAATTCGGTAAAGCACGATTTCGAGAAAGATCCCATAAAAACTATCGTCGACGGCGAATGGCTCAGAGCCGACCAAACTACTTTGGGTGCCGACAACGGTATCGGAGTAGCTTCCATAATGGCTGTACTCGAAAGCAAAAATCTCAAGCACGGACCTATAGTAGCACTCTTTACTACCGACGAAGAGACCGGTATGTATGGTGCTTTCGGCTTACAGCCCGACTGGATAAAAGGCGATATCTTGCTTAATCTCGACTCCGAAGACGAAGGAGAACTATTTATAGGATGTGCAGGAGGATTGGATGCAAGTATAAACTGGAAATTCAAACCGCTACCTACCGCCCCTGACGATATAGCTCTCAAAGTAACAGTATCGGGACTGAAGGGCGGACATTCGGGGCTCGATATAATATTGGGCAGAGCCAACGCCAATAAACTATTGTTCAGATTCTTAAAAGAAGCCATATCTTCCGACGAAGCTCGCTTATCGGAGGTAGAAGGCGGTAATATGCGAAATGCTATTCCTCGAGAAGGCTGGGCGATAATCACTATCCCCGAAGAGAGCAAAAAAGATATAGTGAATTTGGCAAAAGAGTACGAAGCACTTTTCAACGAGGAGTACAAAGATATAGAAAACAAGATAACGATAAGCGTAGAGGAAGTAGATACGCCCGACAATATCATTCCCGAACAGATACAAGACGACTTCATCAATGCCATAATAGGCTGTCCCAATGGTGTCTTCAGGATGATACCTACCATCCCCAATATAGTAGAGACCTCTATGAATCTGTCTATAATAAAGGCAAATACCGAGAAAATCGAAGTTCACTGTCTGCTGCGTTCGTCGGTAGATAGCAAGAAAGAGGAGCTCGCCTCGATGGTAGAAAGTATCTTCACTTTGGCAGGAGCTAAGGTAGAGTTTTCGGGTGGATATTCGGGTTGGAATCCAAACACAAACTCGCCCATACTGCACGCTATGAAAGAGACGTACAAAAAAGAGTTCAACAAAGAGCCTAAGGTACAGGTAGTTCACGCTGGTCTCGAATGTGGCATCATAGGAGCAACAGAGCCCAATCTCGATATGATTTCGTTCGGACCCACTATAAGACACCCACATTCGCCCGACGAAAAAGTAAACATCAAATCGGTAGGCGATTTCTGGCGTTTCCTTACCAAATCTCTCGAAAACGCACCTAAGAAGTAAAAACAAAATTATATATATGTGCGAAAAAAGACTGTCTATCAATCATATCTCTGATAGGTAGTCTTTTTTTCTTTATCAACGATACTTATAATAGCTAATAACGGAAAAAGCGACTATCCATAGTTTCGTGACAGTCGCTTTTATTAGAAAACAAGTGTATTTTCTCTGTAGAATAGACTTGTATTTTTATTTGCTGTGCTGAGCCTGTTTTACGATAGCCGAGAAAGCCTCTTTATTGTTCATAGCCAAATCGGCAAGAACTTTGCGGTTGATAGTAATACCTGCTTTGTGGAGAGCTCCCATCAGCTGCGAATATGAGTATCCTTCCAAGCGGGCAGCGGCATTGATACGCTGTATCCACAATGCACGGAACGAACGTTTCTTGTTCTTTCTATCGCGATAGGCATAGGTCAAACCCTTTTCCCAAGTATTCTTGGCGATAGTCCATACGTTTTGTCTTGCACCGAAATATCCTCTTGTAAGTTTTAAAATTCTTTTCCTTTTTGCTCTCGAAGCTACATGATTTACTGAACGTGGCATAATTTTTAAATGGTTTTTTTGAAAGTCAGTGTCCGCCTAGTCGGGCGAACTTACATTTTTACTGAACATTCGATTAATACTTTTAATTAATTAACTCTCAACGGATACCAAGTAACGATTTTACACTCTTTTCGTTCGAAGTGTTTACCACTCCCGTGTGCGTAAGATTACGCTTTCTCTTGGTCGACTTCTTGGTCAAGATATGACTTTTGAAGGCATGTTTCCGTTTTACTTTACCTGTCCCGGTAAGGGCGAACCTTTTTTTGGCACCGGAATTAGTTTTGATTTTCGACATTTTCTATTGTATTTTATAGTTAAACTTATTAATATAAATTCTATTCGATATTTTTATTTCTTAGGCTTCGGCGATAGATTTACTATCATCCTTTTACCTTCGAGTTTCGGAGCATTATCTACTTTGGCTATATCTTCGAGGTCGTCGATGAACTTTTTCAGTAGGTCTTCGCCCTGCTCTTTGAACATAATGGAGCGTCCTCTGAAAAACACCGATGCTTTCACTTTATTGCCTTCCGTAAGGAAGTTTCGAGCGTGTTTAAGCTTGAAGTTATAGTCGTGCTCGTCGGTCTGCGGACCGAAACGAATCTCTTTGACAACAACCTTTACAGCATTTGCTTTTATCTCTTTTTCTTTCTTTCGGAGCTGATACAGAAACTTCTGAAAATCGACTATCTTACATACGGGAGGGTCTGCATTGGGCGATATTTCGACCAGATCCAATCCCAATTCGTCGGCTCTAAGCATTGCTCGTTCGATAGAATAGACACCTTGCTCGATGTTATCGCCTACCAAACGGACACGAGATACTCCCTGTATATCGTCGTTTACACGGTATCTGTTCTCTTGCTCTTTGCGGTTGTTGATGTTTGTTGCTATTGTGAAATCCTCCTTTAATATAATTTAGGTTCGACAAAAAAATGATTTTTCTATTCCTATTGGCTTTCGATACGAAAACGGCGACAAAGGTAATACTTTTTCTTCAAACGAAGTACACAAGTATCTAATTATTTTTTTCGAATTTCGACGAAGTTGGGCAAAAGTTCAAACAAAGTTCAAATACAGCTCAAGTAAGAAATCAAGTAAAATCAAGAAAAGTTGAGCAAAAGTTCAAGTAAAGTTCAAACTATATATACAGCTTTTCTTACGTTTTTCATAATACAACGATGTTTTTAAGTTTTATATCAAAAGTATACTATTACGATTAATTGGAATAACCATATAACCATCATTATTAGAATTATTAGTTGTATAAAAGCCAAAAGTTTCATAGTTACAAGCAATACATGTAAATGATAATACAATGAATATATCGTATGCAAAGCTACAAATATTTATTATTATACAAACAAATATTTGATTTAATTTAACCATAGA
>CAJPPQ010000074.1 GCA_905372605.1 Porphyromonadaceae bacterium | reverse complement strand
GCGACCCCGACCTTGGCAAGGTCGTGCTCTACCAACTGAGCTATTTCCGCATAAATTCGACTGCAAAAGTAGTACTTTTTTTTCTTACAGACAAATATTTTTTCGTCATTCAGACAAAAAAGTGCTACAAATATTTGCAGCACTTTTAATTAGCTAAGTAATAAAATTATTTTCAGGCTCGATATTGCTCATCGCTTCTATGCATCGTTTGCCTCTGGAGTAGAGTAGTGCTTCAGATTTGCAGCTTGGCTTTCAATACTTTTATATTAATCTATGTCGGGAATGTGCGTTATTTTTGCATCGTTCCATAGATGTTCTATATCGTAAAAC
Source organism: Porphyromonadaceae bacterium (assembly GCA_905372605.1). Taxonomy (GTDB): domain Bacteria; phylum Bacteroidota; class Bacteroidia; order Bacteroidales; family Paludibacteraceae; genus F0058. Next base: position 5,485 of record CAJPPQ010000074.1, on the reverse strand, counting down.
ATTCGTATCTCGTGCTGAAAGATATGTGCTATCACGCTTCCGTAATCCAAGGCGATCCATTCTGCGTTTTCGTAGCCGTCGTAAGAAAATGGCTTTTGGCGTATATTGTCGCGGACATAATCACGCATAGTATCGGCTATCGATGCCACTTGTCGCGACGACGTCCCGTCGCATATTACGAAATACGAACACGGAGCTTCAAGTTTGGTCATATCTACTACTACTATGTTTTTGGCTTTTTGTTCTTGCATTCCCTCTACTATTGCGTCGATGAGTTGCTTATCTTCTTTGGTCATATACTTGCTATTGTTTTGTTTTTAATGTGAAAAAACTTACAGACAAAGGTACTATTTTTTTCGTGGGTAATCATATATCTAATCGAAAAGAGGGATTACTCATTTAATAACCCCTCTTTTGATATAATATCTTGAAATACTATTAATTCGTCCACAAATCTTGTTCGAAGTCGAGTATTTCGTTTTCTACTCTTTGTTGTTCTTGGCGTATCATACGCGGGTCGGTCAGACCTTTATCGATATCCTTACTGGTTATATCGTAGTCGTGAATGATATAGCTTTCGTAGTAACTTCTATTCAAAAACTCGTCGAACGACACTTGTGCAATAGTGTTCCTGTTATTCATTTTTACAAACTCTTCTTTGAGGAACGGACGAAGTTTATCGAATGGTACCCAGAAAAATACTCCCGTATGCAAATCTTCTCTTTTACCATACTTTTCGTCATACAGAGGAGCTATTGCCAGTATCTTGTCGTGGAATGTTGAGGTCGATTTATCGAAGTAGTAGACTATTTTTACATAGTACTTTACTGTTCCTTTATTGAAATAATCCACACGACTCCAAGTATCTTCGCCTGCATTATAACGAGCGTTCGTATTGTCGAGAAATTTCTCTACATCCAATAGGTTGTCGGGAGTAAAAGACGGGCAGTAAGTCTGATCAAATACTATCTCCGACTTGTATGCAGGTAGTTTACCCTCAAGTACATTCGACATTATAATAGAGTAGAGGTTTTTTTCCGTCGATGCGGTAACATCCTCGCAAGGGTAGTATAGAGGACGATTTTGCTGTTCTCTCATATCTATAACTCTCAGTACTGTTTTTTGCCAAACGATATCGTCTTTGCGTGGGTTTGGTGATATGATAGTATTAGGCACATCCTCAGGTAAAACCTTTATACGAGTAAGCTCTCCATTGTCGTCGAAAAACAACTGCGTACTATCGGAAGATAGCTTTTCTTGCGCACTTACGCTCTCGACAATTCCATTCTGATATACGCCGAAACTATCGGAAGATAGTTCTTCTTGTGCATTTACACCACATACTATCATCAATAGTGCTGCCAATAATAATTTTACTCTTTTCATATTATATTCTTTTATTGAAGTTTATATTGAATATTATTCTATCTTTATTATTACTTTATGGTATGTCTATTCTTGGGAAAGCAAGTTCCGCATTTTTTGCTCCGGTTACTTTAATCTTTTCAAACAGAACAGGTGTTCCCGATTTTATTCTCAAGAAATTGTTCTTCTGAGATTCGGTAAAATTCTTTCCATTCGACATCGACGGGGAAAGTCCTCCACGACCATCGGATATAGATACCGTAAATCCTGTAACATTAAACGTAGCTTGTAACAATCCGTCTTCGTATTCGGCTACCATATCTGCATTTGCCAAAAACTGACGTGTGAGCTTTACGTTCTTGGTTATCGTAGGGTTGTACAGTACAATATTACCGCTTGCATCTTTGAATCGCAAGAATGCCGTAGGATTGGGCAATGCTCTTACACGGAATTTTCCGCTACCCATCGATACATTTTTACCATCTACATTTGCCGCTACATTTATAGTAACACCGTCGTAGCTCGAAGGACGACAGATATATTTGCCTCCTCCTTTATTTTCGAGTTTTGCATTGCTTGCCGATACCGAAAGTTTTTCGGGAGAGAATCCCGGCACCGATATGCTAAGCCTATTAGCGTATCCCATATATACGACGTTCATATCTTCGTTAGCTATGGTAGCCGAAGGAGCTACTACCGAATATTCGCTTTTGATGAGGTATTCTCGCGGCTCTCCCGTAACAGGGTCTTTCAGTACTATTTTTCCTGTGATTTCTTTTGGTCCTATGCTATTGCCTACGGCAGACGTATAGATTCCATTGGGGTCTGTTACTTGTGCACCGTTTACGAAAATCTGAGGCTTTGCGTTAGTATCTCGTGCTGCAAGTATTATGCGTGCTTTGTACTGTCCGCCTGCAACTACTGTTTTCGATTCGGGAATGACTTCTGCTACTACTTCGTTCACACGAAAGTCGCCGGCATCGGTCTGATTCTTAAGATACTGAATAGCTTCTGTCTGTGCTAAACGTACGTCTGTCTGGTACTTAGACAGCATAGTAACTACCGCAGCCAAAGGCATTGATTCGAAATTTGCTTTATCCCAAGGTACATTTGTTTCACCTATACCTTTATTGACTGATTTCGTCGAAAATATTCTATCATATTCATCGTTCTTGACTTGGTTATTGCCATATATGTTTTTTATAAACTCACGATAATCTTCTATTTTCTTTTGTAATATTTTGGCGTTACCTTGAGTAAGTCCGTAAATACCGGATACGTTAGTATCGTCTTGTCTCTTGATTTCGATGGCATTTTTGTCGGCACTGCTACCGTCTGCCATTTTTATCATTTCGTACTTGAAGTTATGTATATAATCCACTAAATCATTTGCTCTGGCCTCTACTTCTTTAGCCTTCTTCAACCACTCTCCGATTTTTTCTGGATAACGAGCATTCAACTCCTCGAAAGACGCCATAAGATATTTATTTCTTTCGTCTGCCGATTGTATTGAGGTAACAAGTCCGTTGTTTACCATTCGAAATCCTTTCAAAATATCAGCCGATACATTTAGTGCCAACATTGCGGTTAACACTAAATACATCATTGCTATCATTTTCTGTCTCGGGGTTTCGGGACAATTTTTTGCTCCACTCATTTGTATACGACTCTTTTAAAGTTTATAATACTATGAATTTTTCTATTAACTGCGAATGGCATTCAACATATTGCCATAGACATTGTTAAGGTCAGATACTTGTTTTGCAAGTTTTTCTGTCTGATGTCTGTATGCTTCCATATCTTTTGCCGTATTCGATATGAGAGTGAATAGTTTATCTATGTCGGAAGTTGCAGATGTGAATTTATTTGTCTGACTCGAAATAGCTTCGGCTTGAGTCTGTATTTGTTTGAGTTCTAGCTCATAAATAGAGTTTATAGCATTTACGTTCTTACTGAGAGTTTCGGTATGAGAAGCATATTGCTTAGCTCCTTCAGAGGCATTCGATAACGCTCCCGATATATCTTTGTAAGATTTTATCATATTATCGGATACTTCGTCAAGATTCTGCTGTTTTGTTGTAAATGATACTACTGCTTCCGATGCATTAGAAAGACTCTTTGCAAAAACTTCCGAGTTTGCTGCTGCCTGCGATATGTTGCCCAGCTGACCTGCTGTTTCTGCCAATTGTTTTATACCTTCTTCGAGTTTTTTTGCATCACTTTGAGCTAAAGTAGTGTCGGAGATACCTATTCTTTCATTTACTGTTACAGCAGCAACAGGTCCTTCGTTATTGATCAAAAGAGAGGGATAAACATTTTCCCAGTGATAATTCTTGTGCGGCTTTTCGAATACTCCGATGAAGAATAGTACTGCCTCTGTTACCATACCCAATGTAAGTATAGTACCTGCCATAGGCCAGTGCATAATCTTAAATAATGCTCCTATAATAACTATTGAAGCTCCAACGGAATAAAAAGCTGCTACAGTGCGTTGTCCGACGTTACTATTGTACCAAATTGCAAATTTACTTGGTTGTTTGATTGTTGCTGCTTGATTTTTTGACATAATAAAGAAAGTTTATTTTTTGTTGTTATTAATTTGAGTTATTGTTTTGATTATAATATGTTTATGGTTACTGTTGTTTTTAGTTGCCGATATAACTTCTGACGCAACGGAAACCTATAGAGGCACTACGTTTGTTTTGATATTCGTAAGTTACTGTCGAGCATTGTAAATAAGCAGCTACATCTTTCCAACTACCACCTCGTACTACTTTTCTTCGCATAATAGCAGGATCATTATTTTTTGCTTTATAATTATAGTGTGGATTCATATCCAATGTAAATCTACTCAATTCGTCGTCGTATGTGGTTACTGTCCATTCGGCTACATTTCCGGCCATATCGTACAGTCCGAAGTCGTTTGGCATGTAAGTAGCTACTCTACAGGGGTATAAATATCCGTCTTCCGTATAATTACCTCTCATAGGTTTGAAGTTTGCCAAGAAACAACCTTTGTAATCTCTTATATATGGAGCACCCCAAGGATAGATACTATTGTGTCTACCGCCACGAGCGGCATATTCCCATTCGGCATCGGTCGGCAGGCGCCATTCTTGTGCTCTGGGTTGCTGCGCATTACGATAAAGTGATGTACGCCACCAGCAGAAAGCTTGTGCTTGGTCCCAAGATACACCTACTACAGGGAATTCGCCAAATCCGGGGTGAGCAAAATAGTTGTGCATCATAGGCTCATTGTAAGAGTACGAAAAGTCTCTCATCCATACCATTGTATCGGGATATATATTTATTATCTTCGTCGAGATAAGATCACTTCTGTGTCGTAAAGGCTTTATAATAACCGTGTCGCCGATAGAACCATCTTCATTTAGCCACGAAGAGTCTACTCTTACCTTTGCCTGTGGGTTGAATCCGTTTATGTATGGATTAAACTCATTTCCCTGAATAGCAGCTTGGTCGTAGTTGACAAAATTGTACTTGTATATCAATATGTGAGAATTGATTTGACCCTTTTCGATCATATCAGGTCCATAAAAATACATCTGTTGTACGGCATTCCACTTCCCTGTTTTTACATCGTTCTCTTCGTCATATTTAGCATTCCAAGGAATAGGAGTCTTCCAATTAAGAACACTATCTATAACAGGACCTTCCTTTGTATAGTTGGCTCGTTCCTTAAACCATTTTGATGCTTCTCTTTCATCGACCTGCTCCATTTCGCGAAGTAATTTTGTCCTTGCGATAGAGTCTCTTACCCATTCTACAAACTGACGGTATTCACCATTCGTTATCTCGGTCTGATCCATCCAGAAAGCATCTACGGATATGTGCCTTTGTGTCGGTTGTAAACACCAAGTTACAGCTTGCTCGTTTGCTCCCATATTGAAAGAACCTCTTGGGATAAACAACATACCGTATGGAGCCTGCTCTTTTGGAGCTTTATGATATACTCCGACAAGATGTCCTTGAGGTTTGCCACAACTTGTCAATCCTAATAATACTGCCATTGCAATGGCAAAGAATAACTGCTTTTTCATCCTTCTATAATTTATAATATTATTGTAAAGTCGCAAAATTAATATTTTTATATGATAATTAC
>CAJPPQ010000073.1 GCA_905372605.1 Porphyromonadaceae bacterium | reverse complement strand
GACTTGCCAACGTTGGGATTACCTACTATATTTACAAAACCCGCCCTATGCATAGCTCTTTATTTGTTTTTTTTAAAATTCCTGCGTTTAGCGGCAGGTTCGCCCGATACTATCTCTTTTGCTTGTTCGAGAGTAATATCTTGTGGTACAATATCTTTAGGTATCTTATAATTCTTCTTTTCGTAGCTTATATATGCTCCATAGCGTCCGTTCAAGACTCTGATACCCTCGGCGTCGAATGTTTTTATAGCTGTATTGGCGGTAGATGCTTTACCATCTTTCTTACTCTTAATCAACTCTATAGCTCTATCGGTAGAGATACCAAACGGGTCTTCGCCGCGAGGAATCGACGCATTGACGCTACCACACTTTATATATGCTCCGAATCTGCCGGCGGCTATTATTATGTCTTCGCCTTCGTATTTGCCAACATTGATTGGCAGACGTGGTTTTTTGACCAGTTCTATGGCGTGTTCAAGAGTCATAGCAAGCGGATTTTCGCCTTTTGGCAGCGATATATTCGTGTCGCCAAATTTCAGATATGCTCCGTATCGTCCTGTTGCCACGATGAGTTCTTTACCTTCGTATGTGCCTAGATTCATTGGTAGTTTGAATAGTTCGAGAGCCTCTTTGAGAGTGATAGTCTCGAGGCTTTGTCCGTTTTGTAGCGAGGCAAATAGCGGTTTTTCTTCGTCTTTGGTGTCTCCTATTTGTACCATCGAACCGAATCTGCCGATACGTACCGATACGGGACGCCCCGTCTTAGGGTCGGTGCCGAGTAGACGTTCGCCTGTGGTCTTACCCGTCTTTTTTATGGCTTTGTCTACTTCGGGATGAAATTTCTTATAAAAATCTATTATTTCGTCGAGCCAATTGAGCTTACCGGCAGCAATATGGTCGAAGTCTTCTTCCATATTGGCAGTGAAACCGTAGTCGAGTATTCGTGGGAAGTTTTCGGTCAGGAAGTCGTTCACTACGAAGCCGATATCGGTAGGAATAAGTTTACCTTTGTCGGTAGCCGTTTTAGAAGCCTTAGTCTCCTCTTTTATAACCTCTTTCTTGAGAGTAACGATATTTATCTCTTGTCGAGATACGGCAACATCTTTTTTCTCTACATACCCGCGATTTTGTATGGTAGATATGGTCGGAGCATACGTCGAAGGGCGTCCGATACCAAGTTCTTCGAGTTTCTTTACGAGCGACGCTTCGCTATAACGAAACGGCGGACGAGTATATGTCTGAGTAGCAGTAATATCTTGCCTGCTTACGGCTTGCCCTATTTTAAGGTTTGGAAGCAGATTTTCATCTTCGCCGTCGGCTATATCGTCTTGTTCGTCGTCGTGGCTCTCCATATACACCTTCAGAAAACCATCGAATTTTATCACCTCTCCTATGGCTACGAATATTTCTTCGGAGTTCGACAGCGATATTTCTACGTTTGTCTTTTCTATCAGAGCATCAGACATTTGCGAAGCAATAGTGCGTTTCCATATAAGGTTGTAGAGTCTCTTTTCTTGCGCTGTACCTTCGATATCGCTGTTGTTCATATAGGTAGGGCGTATAGCTTCGTGAGCCTCTTGAGCTCCTTTGCTCTTTGTAGCGTATTTACGTAGCTTATGATATTTATCTCCTGCGTGAGCCAATATCTCTTTTTTTGCTGCGGCAAGAGCCAAGTCCGACAGGTTTACGGAGTCGGTTCTCATATATGTGATTTTCCCCGCTTCGTAGAGCGATTGGGCTACGCGCATAGTCTGCGATACCGAGAAACCAAGTTTCCGCGATGCTTCTTGCTGCAGGGTAGATGTGGTAAACGGCGGTGCGGGAGTACGTTTGCCTTGGCTTGTATCTACTTTCGATATTTTGAAATCGGCTGTTCGGCAGAGTTCCAAAAACGATATTGCTTCCGATTTTTGTGCGAAATGCTTTTTGAGTTCGGCTTTGAAACTACGGTTGCCGTCGGTAAATATTGCCGATACTTTATAGTACGACGTCGAATCGAATGCCTGTATTTCGCGCTCTTTTTCGATTACAAGCCTTACGGTAACCGATTGAACTCTACCGGCCGACAATCCGGTTTTTACTTTTCGCCATAGCACGGGCGATAGCTCGAAACCGACTATTTTGTCGAGAACCGAACGAGCCTGCTGTGCGTCGACAAGGTTAACGTCTATTTTACGAGGATTCTCGACTGCTTTTTTTATAGCATCTTTGGTAATTTCATGGAAAACAATACGTTGAGTAGAATCGTCTTTCAGTTTCAACTCATCGAAAAGATGCCATGCTATAGCCTCTCCTTCACGGTCTTCATCGGTAGCGAGCCATACGGTTTTAGCCTCTTTTACGTCTTTTTTAAGCTCGGCTACTACTTTTTTCTTTTCGGGCAGTATTTCGTATTTAGGGGAATAATGCTTAGTGATCTCACCTTCAAACTCTTTGTCGGCAAGAGTGCGTATATGCCCCATCGACGATTTCACTACGAAGTCTTTACCCAAATAGCTCTGAATGATTTTCGATTTAGCCGGCGACTCTACTATTACCAAGTTCTGCATAAATGATTGTCTTTCGGTTGTTTGTACTTGTTTTTCGGTTTGTTTGTTTGCTTACAACAATGAGTATGCAAAGGTAATAATTAATTTATATAACCGTTTAGCTGTTCGAACAATTCGCTTTCGTACTTCATCTGACAGATTTCTATTAGAAATATAAATGTTACTTTTGCACATCAATTGATATATTTTACTTATGCACAATTCGTTGAGTTACAGAAGTGGGGCGTATATAAGGAAGTTTCTACTTACCGTTTTTTACCCGTTGTTTAGAAAAATATGTTCGGAGCAGCTCTTTGTTTACGGAGTATGCGGAGTATCCAATACATTCTTTAGCTGGGTTTTGTATTGGTTTTCGTACAACTTCGTACTATCGAAAGAGAATCTCGACTTGGGGCTTTTGGTGCTTAAACCGCATATCGGTGCATTTGTTATACAGTTTGTTATCACCTTTGTTAGCGGTTTTTGGCTAAATCGCTATGTAACTTTCTCCGATTCGACGTTGAAAAAACGGGTACAGGTACCAAGATATCTAAGCATAGTAGTCGGTTGTATATTTATAAATTACTTTTGCCTCAAACTTTTTGTAGAGGTAATGGGTATATATCCTACTCCTTCTCAGATGTTGAGCACTGTGATAATGACTATTTTCAGTTTCTTTACCCAGAGGAATTATGCTTTCAGAGCAAAATGAATATCACTCGAAAAACATTATTTAACTTTTGAGATGTGGTATATTTTACTACATTTGCCGATTGAATTTACAAATCTTGTTCTTCGATTGCTTGGAGAAAATCTATGCAATAGGCAGTAATCCGTAGAAGTATAATAACAGAATATCAACATATTATAAAAACAGTAATTTAATGATGAAGAGAATCTTTTTTATTGTAGGGCTTTTAGCCTTTTCTTACACTATTGTTGCACAAGACAATGCAAAAGGCATAGAATACTATGAAGCCGGTTTATACGATTTTGCAAAAACCTATTTCGAGCAACAGAAAAACACTAACACCAATATTCAGGCAGAAAAGTACTATTATTTAGGTCTTGTTTCGATTGCCGAAAACACCGACTCGGCCGATTTCTATTTCGAAAAAGCCATATCGGTAGACCCTAAGTCGCCTTGGGGATATATCGGTAAGGGAATAATATACTTAGATAAGGCAAACGAAAAGGAATCTACGGCAGCTTTCAAGAAAGCAAGCTCTCTCGGCAAAAAAAATCCTGCCGTAGCAGTGAATATAGCAAAAGCATATTTCGCTCACAAAGACAAAGTTAAGAGTCAGGAATTCATAGATAAAGCCAAGAAAATAGATTCAAAATATTCGGGTATTTACCTTACCGAAGGCGATTTTCTTATGCAAGAAGAGCGTATAGGCGATGCAATGGGAAAATACGAACAAGCTCAATATTTCGATACTAACGACAAGCTGTCGACTCTGAAACTTGCTCGTATGTATGTGAAAATGAACAGAAAAGACTTGGCTATAGACCAACTTAATTCGATATTTGCCAACGACCCAAACAACATACCTGCTACTATAGTATTCGGCGAAATAAAAAACTCCGACGGTAAGTTTAAAGAAGCAATATCGGCTTTCGAAAAGGTAATAGCCACAGGCAATGCCCCGATAAATATCTACGAACGTTATGCTCAGGCTCTATACTTCGACAAACAATATCAGAAGTCGCTCGAACAGAGTAAATATTGTCTTACTCAAAACCCTAACAATCTGGCTACCATACGTATAAATGCCTATGTAAACTACGAGTTGGGTAACTACAAAGAGGCTCTGACTCAGCTCGAAAAGCTAATGGCAACGGCTAATGAAAAAAACATCATCTACCTCGACTATATCACTTACGGCGATATACTTACGAAAGTTACTCCTAAGAAATTCAACGGAACTACACACGAAGATACTGTCGAATACGTAACCGTACGACGCAAAATATCGGAAGCATACGACAAAGCCATAGCTATGAAACCCGAAATAGCCGATGCTTACAAACAATATGCCGCATCGTACTATTCTTTTTTCGAATACAATAAGTCGATACCCCTGTACGAAAAGTATTTCGAGATGAATCCAAACTATCTTACACTCGATATGTATACCTACTCCGACGCTTGCCTCAACGCTGCCAAATCCGTGTGGGCAACCTACAACAACAATAAGAACTCACTCAACAAAGACCAACAGGCAGAGAATTATTCGAAGTTTATGGAGTATATAAATAAAGGTATTGAGGCCAATAACCGTATCATTGCTCGCGATACGAACTTGTATTTGGGATATTATGGAAAAGCACGTATGAATGCACTTGTCGACAACTACGAGCGTAGCCGCACAGGTAAGGTACCCGGTATAGCTAAAGCATCTTTCGAACAAGCAATAGAGAAGATGATACAGCAAAATCAGAATCAGAAACTCAACGGTAATATCATAGAGGGCTACAACTATCTGAGTGCTTATTATATAAGTAATGGCGACCTGAGCAATACCATAAAGGTAAACCAACAGATACTGACCATAGACCCCAACGATGCTAATGCTATAAACGTATTGGATAAACTTAAAGCTCCGAGGACTGCGTCGGAACCTAAGAATACTAAAACAAAGAACAAAAAATAGTATTAGACACATTTATCGATAACGGTTTTCGTCGCATTCATCAAAAAAAGACTGTGGCGAAAACTGTATCTTTTCTAAGTAATTTTTATCATCGTATTTCGTATAACCTATTAAAACACACAAAATAATGAACCACACACCGACTCCGCATATCGAGGCTAAACTCGGCGAGATAGCCAAAACGGTAATAATGGCGGGCGACCCGTTGAGAGCAAAATTTATGGCAGAGAAGTATCTCGACAATCCCTTACAATACAATAATGTACGCGGTATGCTCGGATATACAGGGACTTATAAAGGCAAAAAAGTATCGGTACAAGGACACGGTATGGGAATACCTTCGATAGGAATATACACCTATGAGCTTTTCAACTTCTACGAAGTGGATACTATCATCAGAGTGGGTTCGGCGGGAGCTATCGACGACAGCCTCAATATCGGCGATATAGTGCTGGGAATGGGAGCTTGCACCAACTCAAACTACGCAAAACAATACAACCTGTCGGGTACTTTCGCTCCCATAGCCGACTTCGAACTGCTCAGCCAAGCAGCTGCCGAAGCCCAAAAAAGAGGTTTTACATACAAGGTAGGCAATCTCTATTCGTCGGATACTTTCTACGACGACAATACCGAAGCGCTCAGAGGATGGCAGAAGATGGGTGTTTTGGCAGTGGAGATGGAGGCTCCGGCTCTCTATATGAATGCTGCAAGAGCCGGCAAAAAAGCACTCTGTATCTGCACTATTTCCGACTGCCCGTTCAAGAATATAGCCACCACGTCCGAAGAGCGTCAGACAGGATTCACCAATATGATGGAAGTGGCTCTGGCTCTGCTTTAAGT
>CAJPPQ010000072.1 GCA_905372605.1 Porphyromonadaceae bacterium | reverse complement strand
ATATATGGCTTACGATTGGTGCCGAAGCGATACGTATCGGTGCCACAAATTAATGGATACGCACCAACTTCCCGCCTCGCAAAAGACGGCACGGGCTACCCGCAATGCCATAACGCCCTCGATAAACTACAAAATATTTATGGTTTGTCGAGAGGAACTCTCCCTCTGCAAATCGCATCGGAAAACGACAAATATCGGAATAAGAAAATAAATCTCTTTCCATACAAATATTAGATTCCCATTTCGTCGGCAAAGATATGATTTTTTTATATAAAATACAAAAAATAGAGAAAAACGCATTGCTCCTCTCTATTTTTTAATAAATTTATTTTGAATCAAAATCTGTATCCCGATACGAAGTTCAATACTCCTTTGAAACCGATACCCGCTTCGGCACCCACATAAAATCCTCTTCCATAAGTAATTCCAAATAGAGTAAGTTGTCCGAATAAGCCAATGGTACTCGACGACTCACGTTCTTTGCCTGCTCCATATACGGTATAAGGAATATCGGCAATACACATACCGGCCTGAAGCCCCGAATACATCTGCAAAGTTTCGGTATTTTTATACAAATATTTCACCGAAGGTACTATAGCGTACGAACGAATATCTTGTATACTATATTGCTTAAGGTATGCGCCTTCGTCGTGGAGCATACGCTCTACTCTACGATTGTAGGCGAGCGATACACCATACATCCACCTGCTACCGATACTGTTATGATACGATAGAGCCACCGTAGGCGAGTAAGCGCCCTCGAGCCGATATTCCGACGGCGAAAAGATACTACTTAAAATAGGACGTATCAAATTGTTAGATTCGCCTATCTCTATTTGTAACTCTCTTTGCGACATAGTATTATCTTCTTGTTGAGAAAACACATTCAATGATACTATCGAAAGTACCATTAGCAGGAATAGTCCGTTTTTTCGTTCGTACATGATTTTATTTATTTGTTTAGTTCGTAAAAATATTCGGCAAAGATACAAAACAAACATAAAACACCCAACCTTTGAAAAATAATGTATCTTCAATGGAAAAATCAGTAATAGTGCAATAATATCATACTGCGAATATCCCGATAATCGATTTTTATTTTGTACCTTTGTGCAGTAAATAAATATCAGTAAATTTCTTATGAAAAGAATAGCAATCGTAGCCGGCGGCGACTCGTCGGAAAGCGAAGTTTCGCTCAGAAGTGCCGCAGGGCTAATGACTTTTATACCTGACGAATACGAGAAATATATAGTAAGCATTACAGGGGGCGATTGGAAGGTACACCTACTCGATTCGGTCACTACATTGATAGATAAAAACGATTTTTCGTTCGTCAAAGAAGGGCGAAAGACTACATTCGACTTCGCTTATATCACCATACACGGCACACCCGGCGAAAACGGTATCTTACAGGGATACTTCAACCTTATAGGTATGCCATTCTCTTGCTGCGACGTATTGGCGTCGGCACTGACATTCGATAAGTACGTATGCAATCAGTTCCTCAGAAACTTCGATATTGCCGTAGCTCCATCGGTAGTACTTCGCCATAGACAAACGATATCGAACGCCGATATCATCGAAAAGCTCGGGCTGCCACTCTTCGTAAAACCCTCGGCCGGAGGTAGCAGTTTCGGCATTACAAAAGTAAAAGAGGCAGAGCAGCTCTCGCTCGCTATCGAAAAAGCATTCAAGGAATCCGACGAAGTAGTCGTAGAAAGCTTCATCGCGGGTACCGAAGTTACATGCGGTATGTACAAGACTCGCCGCAAAACCGTAGTATTACCGGTAACGGAAGTAGTGAGCAAAAACGAGTTTTTCGACTACGACGCCAAATACAAAAACCAATCCGACGAAATCACACCCGCACGTATATCCGATACCCTTACGCGACAAATACAAGCCACCACAGAGAAAATATACGACCTCGTGGGCGCCAAAGGTATCGTAAGAGTCGATTATATCATCGAGGAGTCGGGGCGAATAGTACTGCTCGAGGTCAATACCACACCGGGCATGACTCCTCAAAGCTTTCTACCTCAGCAGATAAAGGCAGCAGGTCTCAGTATACAAGACGTTATGCGAGACATAATAGAGGATGCTTTCTAAAAGTATGTTGTTTGTTACGAATTAATGTTGTAATTTTGTACGGTTTTTAAGTATACTATACCAACGATATATGAGCCAAGATATAGAAAAAATCATAAGGGAAATAAACTGGGACAGCAAACCTATAAACCTCTATTCGCCCATAGCCTACACCATGGAGAGTGGCGGCAAGAGACTGCGTCCGATGCTTGCAGACATAGCTTTCGAGATGTTCTCCGGTAGTGGCGATACGATAAAAGACGCCGCAAGAGCGATAGAGGTCTTCCACAACTTTACCCTACTTCACGACGACCTTATGGACAATTCGCCAACACGCCGCAATCGCCCCACGGTACACACTCGGTGGAATGCCAATACGGCTATCCTATCGGGCGATGCAATGCTTATAAAAGCTTACGAGTTTCTGGGCAAGACTCCTGCGCGGTATTGGGAAAAGTTGCTGCCTCTCTTCACAAAGACGGCTCTCGAAGTCTGTGAAGGACAACAGTTCGATATGGATTTCGAAACCATAGACGATATCTGCATCGAAGACTATTTCGAGATGATACGTCTCAAGACCGCTGTACTTCTGGCTTGTGCTCTGAAAATGGGGGCAATCTTGGCAGACGCCTCAGACGACGACCAACAAACGATATACTCTCTCGGCATTGCCCTCGGTATGGCGTTTCAGCTCAAAGACGATTATCTCGATACATACGGCACTACCGAGACTCTCGGTAAACGTGTGGGCGACGATATTTTATCGTATAAAAAGACATTCCTATTGCTCACCGCACTCCACAAAGCCGACGACTCGCAAAAAAAGAGGCTTTTATCGGCTATGTCGGCGAAAGACATCACCGACGAACAAAAGATAAAAACAGTTACCCTCATATACAACGAACTCGATATCCCGCAGATATGCGAGAAGGTCATCGACGAATACTACATACAAGCAAACAATTTACTTGAAAAAATATCGGTACCGTCGGAGTCGAAAGAGCCACTGAAGACATTGATAAACAAGCTAAAAATACGGGAAAAATAGAAATACAATGCCTTACAGACGATTACCAAATACCGATGCTGCTCGCCTTGCTGCTCTGGAGGCGATAACAGACATAAAACAATCGGAATTCAAAGATCCAGTATTGTCTGCCGAGTTGCTAAACAAAGCCGAGGCTCAGTTTATCGTTTTCAGGCATCAACAGGATTTATATCGTCAGGCAGTAGACAGATGGCAAGATAATAATTTGAAATACAGGGATATAATAGTAAATCTCACACGGAATATCACAGAATTTGTAAAAGCATATTATAAAGCTCTCGAAACAGGAGAGATAGGCGAAGAAAGCCGTCGATATTACAATATTGAAGGCTATGAAACCCCCGATTTATCGTGCGAAGTACAGATACTTGCCTGGGCAAAACGCCTTGTCGAAGGCGAACGCAGACGAATATTCGAAGGAGGAATACCGATTACAAATCCCACCATATCGAGCCTATCTATATATTACGATAGACTCGAAGAACTCAATTTCTCTCAAAATACAAGTAAAAACACCATAGACTACACCAGAGATAAGCTTATAAAAGAACGTCAAAAAACCGATGATCTTATAAGAAATCTCTGGAATACGATAGAAGCTGCTTTCGAACATCTGTCGTTCGAAGAACGCATTGAAGAGTGCAGAAAATACGGTGTCGTCTACTACGATCGCCCAAGCGAACGCACTGCCAGAAACAACAATAGCTCCGAAATCACAACAAAACAACAAAAACATGAATACCACAAATCGAAAAGCCGAACATCTAAACTCCTCAATCAGAAAGTGGTATTACTCGAAATACCTTTCGATGATCTTTAATAAGGTCTATATCTTTGTGTTACTCGTATGATTTCGTACGAGTTCCTGCTTTCTGTTGCGTATAGATCGAAATAGTTCAGAGGCAAATACAAAATCGTTTAGAGCTTCGTTGTCGGCAGAGAATATATCGTATCGCGAACCCTGCCAAGCGAGTTCGCCTTTTCTTATAAGTATTATGTTCGCACCGATTTCCATTATCGAATTCATATCGTGAGTATTTATGATGGTAGTGATATCAAACTCTTCGGTGATTTCTTCAATAAGTTTATCTATCAATATCGATGTTACAGGGTCTAAACCCGAATTTGGTTCGTCGCAAAAGAGATATTTTGGTTGCAAAGCTATAGCCCTTGCTATCGCTACACGTTTCTGCATACCACCGCTTATTTCCGACGGATATAGGTCGAAGGCTTGCGGTTTTATGTCTACCCTTGTCAGACAAAACTCGGCTCTATCTCTTGCTTCGGCAGGATCTTTGTCGGAAAACATTACGAGAGGAAACATCACGTTTTCTATTACTCTCTGCGAATCAAATAGTGCCGAACCCTGAAATAGCATACCTATCTCCTTTCGAAGCCCTTTTATCTCTATTTTGCTCATATCGGCTATATTCCGACCATTATATAGCACCTCGCCGCTATCTATGGGGAACAGCCCGATAATACTCTTCATCAATACCGTCTTGCCACCTCCGCTCTGTCCTATTATCTGGTTTACTTTGCCTTTGTAGAAAGTGGCACTGATATTTTTCAGTACTTGCTTGCCGTCGAACGACTTATTTAAGTTTTTTACCTCTATCATACCGACACCATTATCTTTTATTATTTTACACCATCGAAAAGAGATTTTATAAACTCCTCTTTATCAAATATCTGTATATCGTCTATACCTTCACCTAATCCTATATATTTCACAGGTATTTTCATCTGGTCCGATATACCTATCACTACTCCCCCCCTTGCCGTACCGTCGAGTTTGGTTACAGCCAAAGCAGTAACGTCGGTCGCTTGCGAAAACTGTCGTGCTTGTTCGTAGGCATTCTGTCCGGTAGAGCCGTCGAGCACAAGCAATACTTCGGGCTGTACGTCGGGATATATCTTATTTATTACATTGCGTATCTTAGTCAACTCGTTCATTAAGTTCACTTTATTGTGTAGTCTACCTGCCGTATCTATTATCACCACATCGGCGTCATTTGCTTTTGCCGACGACAGCGTATCGAATGCCACCGATGCCGGATCGGCTCCCATTTTGTGTTTTATTACGGGAGCGTCTACACGCTGCCCCCATACGGTAAGTTGCTCTATTGCAGCGGCTCTAAAAGTATCGGCAGCACCGAGATACACCTTTTTCCCCGCTTTTTTGAATTTGTTGGCAAGTTTACCTATAGTCGTGGTCTTGCCTACCCCATTAACTCCGACTACAAGTATTATATAGGGCTTCGACTGCAGGTTTTCGAACGACTGTTTACCCTCGGCATCATATCCCGACAATAGTCCTGTTATCTCCTGATAAAGAACGGAATACAATTCGTCGATAGATACATATTTATCGCGAGCGACCCTATTCTCGAGACGTTCGATTATTTTCAGAGTGGTATTTACTCCCACATCCGACGATATAAGGGCTTCTTCGATACCATCGAGTATTTCGTCGTCAACTTTCGATTTGCCGCTTATTGTTCTCGATATTTTATCGAAAATCGATGTCTTAGTTCTATTTAGACCGCTATCGAGTACTTCTTTATCTTTTTTTGAGAATAAACCTAAAAATGCCATAATACAATCATTATTTTGAAGATATAATAGTGCAAAGGTAGCCAAAATTTCTATTTTACAGACCAATAACTTTTATTTCTAACAAAATATCGTCTCGTATATTATCACTTAGCTATTGATATATAATAGTTTGTTTTTTATCTGCTATATTAATCACAAATAAATACTATCTTTGCAGTATAAACAGACAAAATTTTTAGAGTATGAAAATAGCGATAGTTGTAGCTTTGCAGACGGAATTTGATTTGGTAAAAAACATCTTTACGTCGTTCAAGGAGGTAGAAAACAGACATATAACCTTCTTCAAGGGCGATATATCG
>CAJPPQ010000071.1 GCA_905372605.1 Porphyromonadaceae bacterium | reverse complement strand
TAACTCTATAGTATATAAGGAATTATTGGAGAGATTTATCTATTTGACAATATAAAAAGAAGTGTAAACTCAATTACACTTATAAAGGGCTAAAAAAAACGATTACCCCACCAATAAGCTATTAACAAAAATGGTTCCCATATTATATTTTACCGATAATCACTCGAATAAATTTCCTTGTGTCGGGTCGTCTTTGTCGTAAATAAGTTTTGGTGTTGCTAAACTATCGCTATCTTGGTACTCGCCCTCGTCGTTATCTGTGGTGGTGTCGGGTAGCTCTTCCGGCGGTAGCCGTAGAGGTTCGAGACGTTCGACACGGGCAACCTCGTAGTTTGATATTCGTTTTCCTCGTGCCTTGTACGACTTATCGCCCACGAACTGTTCGACGTCTATATCGATAGGTTCACGTTTTTTATCTTTGCCTCCGAATATTATTCGGAACAACGGATAGGCGTCGTCGACAATAAGTTTCAACTCGGAGGCGGTGTTGTCTCCGATGAACGATGTAGGCTTTGCCGTAGGCTCGAACCTGAATCTCTTGATATAATCGAAGCCTTGGTCGGCATCGAACAGAGCGACACTCCATATCTTGTGTGCGTCGAATTTCTCTATTATCATAATATCTTCGCGATAATGATTGGTAAGGTCGAAATTAGTTGTACAATATTCGCCGTTGCGATATACAACCAATATCAGGTCGTCGTTGAAAAACTCACCCAGATATTCGCCCCTACGGTCGTAGTTGAGCTTGAGTATATCACGGTCGAACCATATATGTGTACCTCCGAGCGTAGAGCCTCCGCCCTGCTTGAAGGTGATTTTTGCCACAGGGAATTTTGTAAGCAGGTTGCCCCTCGAGGCACGTCCCTTTATGGCAATAGTACTGAAATCGACATCCCATTGTGTCTTTTTTATCTTCCTTGCCGTCTGTCTGAGCGTAACCCGCACCACTTCCGCCTCGCCGTTGGGGTTGGCCGAAAAGTACATCAGACGCGAATCGTTTTGTCCGTTGGTAAGGTCGTACTCTTTATCGCGAGTAACCCCGCTCACATAGAAACGCTTCATATAGTAAGCCCCGTTCTTGCCATCGCGGTAGACGGCATTGAATATCGTACGTTGGTCGTTGCGTTTATAGACAGCCACATACTCTATGTCTTTGCCTACAAACTGTTTCTCGGAGACCTTCACAACCTTATATTTTCCGTTCTTGAAAAATACTATTATGTCGTCTATATCCGAACAGTTTTGTACGAACTCTACGTCGTCCTCTTTCTTGAGGTTCGTACCGACGAATCCTTCGGTACGACTAACATAGAGTTTTTCGTTGGCTTCCACTACTTTAGTAGCTTCTATATTTTCGAAATTGCGTATTTCGGTACGTCGGAAAATGTTTTTACCATACGTATCTTTAATGTGTTCGAACCACTCTATAGCGTAGTCGACCAGATGATTTAATTTGTGTTCTATTTCCTTGATTTTACCCTTGAGAGCGGCTATATTTTCCTTTGCCTTGTCGGTATTGTACTTCAATATACGCGCCATACGTATATCGAGCAGACGCTTGAGGTCGTCGTTGTTTATAGCACGGATGAAGGTCTCTTTGTAAGGTTCGATACGCTTATCGATGTGTTTGAGAGCTATCGCTTCCGACTTGGCATTCTCGAACTCGGAGTCTTTGTATATCCGCTCTTCGATAAAAATTTTCTCCAACGAAGCAAACAGAAGCTGCTCTTGCAGTTCGGAGCGCTCTATTTCGAGCTCGGCTTTGAGCAGATTTACCGTATTGTCGGTACTGCGACGCAACACATCGGATACGGTCGTAAATATCGGCTTGTTGTTGTCGATTACGCAACAGTTGGGTGAGTACGATATTTCGCACTGCGTGAAGGCATACAGTGCATCTATCGACTTATCAGACGATGCTTTGGCATCGAGGTGTACGATTATTTCGACGTTCTCGGCAGTGTTGTCGTCTATCTTCTTTATGTTGATTTTACCTTTTTCGTTTGCCTTTATTATACTGTCTATCAGTTGCGATGTAGTGATACCGTATGGTATATCGTTTATTATAAGGGCTTTGTTGTTTTGAGCCTTCGATATTTTGGCTCTGATACGTACCTTGCCGCCCTTCTGCCCGTCGTTGTATCTGCCGACGTCTATCATACCGCCTGTTGGGAAGTCGGGAAAGAGCTCGAAGGCTTCACCTTTCAGGTATTGTATCGAGGCATCGATAAGTTCATTGAAGTTGTTGGGTAAAATTTTCGAATTTAGCCCCAGTCCTATGCCTTCGCTGCCTTGTGCCAGCAGTAAAGGAAATTTTACCGGCAGCGATATGGGTTCGTTGTTTCTACCGTCGTACGACGGTTTCCACTCGGTAACCTTGGGATTGAAGACCGCATCTATGGCAAACTTCGAGAGACGTGCCTCGATATAACGGGCGGCAGCGGCTCCGTCGCCTGTGAGGATATTGCCCCAATTGCCTTGCGTATCGATAAGGATATTTTTCTGTCCCAGCCCCACGAGTGCTTCGTATATCGAGCTATCGCCGTGAGGATGAAACTGCATTGTGTGTCCTACTATATTGGCGACCTTGTTGTACCGCCCGTCTTCCATACGTCGCATCGAGTACAATACACGTCGCTGTACGGGTTTAAGCCCGTCGGTAATATGCGGTATGGCTCTACTCAGATTTACATAAGAAGCATAGTCTAAATACCACGTATAAAACATTCCCGGGAGGTGATGCAGGCTCTTTTCGTCCAATACGGTAGGTAAATTATATTGAGAGTGGAGTCTATCGCCAGTATCGTTGTCGTCTTCAACAGCCGAAGATATCTCATCGTTATTCTTTTCTTCGTCTTGCAAGTCGTCGTTTTCAGTATATTCAGACATCTAATAAATGAGATTTGATTCAAATAAAATAGAGGCAGCAAAGTTACAAAAAAAGATGATTTGCAAAGCCGAGAGTAAGATATGATAATATAAAAAAGGCTGTATCATTATTTTTCTAGATACAGCCCGTCATCAACAAGTTAATATAAAAAATTAGTTGCTAAAATAACAGACCAACTCACCATTGTCCATACGTTCTACGTTATAAGTAGAGGCAAAAGCCATTATTGTTTGCAACGTATTGCTACTCGGCTCCGAATTTCGATACTCTTGGTCTAAAAAATTGAATAGTGTAGAGAATTTTTGCATAGGCATAATACTTTTGTGTGACGATTTTGATTTTTATACTTGAAATAACGCAAAATCATCGCCATTATTGTATCCCTACCCTTTTCTGTAATATTCTTTATTTAGAATAGCATAGACTTCTGCTTAGCCCACTTACGTATATTCATAATGGCGTATCTCGCTCTTCCCAATGCCGTATTGATACTGATACCTAAGGTATCGGCTATATCTTTGAACGACATATCGTAATAGAATCGCAAGACAAGTATCTGACGCTGCTCCTTGGGCAAAAGCGACAATAGATATTTCAACTCTTCACGAATATCGGTATCGACCATAATATCTTGTATCGAAAGAGCCTCCATAGCCTTACCTGCAGTGATATCCACTTCTGTTTGGTCGTTTGAGATATTGATTATATTTTTGTTGCGTCTGAAGTAGTCGATAATCATATTTCGAGCCAATCGACAGAGCCAGCTAAAGAAATAACCTTGCTCCACATAAGAGCCGCTTTTGATATGCGTAACGGCTTTGATGAAGGTATCTTGAAAAAAATCTTCGGCTAAATCTTTGTCTTTCACTAAAGAATATATATAACCGAACAGAGGACTTTTGTGCCTATACAAAAGTATCTCAAACGAGCGGTTGTCGCCAGACAAGTATTGAGCTATCAATTCACTGTCTGTAACATTCGATTTCTTATTCATCTCTTTGAAGTTTTTTAATTTATTTCAAAGTAGATTTTTATCAATAGGCAAAGAAATTTATTTATTAATATGGATTTGACTGATAATAATTTATACTTTACTTCGAGGTAGTCTGAGGTGTTGTCGGTCGCTGTGTTGGTCTCTGTATCGGTCGTGAAGACGGAGTGTTTCTACCCGACATACTTTTAGCCACTATCCTGAAGTTCATTACCTTAGTATCTTTATAATTACCTTTTCCCGTAATGGTAACACTTGCCGTACCTACATTAAAATTGTTAGCGAATGTAAGTGTATAATCGGTATCTCTTACCAAGACCTTTGCACCGTCTTTTATAAGAATATCGGGCGATATCAGAGCATTTCTGAATGTTTGATCGTTGATAGGATTTATCATTAGGCTACCGATAGGTTTAGCTAAGATATTGAATTTTATTTCTTTAATATCGCGGTAATTACCCTTACCGATGATAGTTATAGTAGCCGTACCTACATTGACATTATTTATATAGTTTATCGTATAATCTCTATCTTTTACAAGCGTCGTATTGCCGTCTCTAATAGTCAATTCGGGAGTACAAGCTACTCCGGTATAGACTTGGTCTACCACAGGACTTACCACTATCGACGACTCTTGAGGTGAACTCTCGGTGACAGTAGTAGGAGCAGGAGTTGTAGAAACAACGGTAGACGTGCGTCTTGTTGCATTTTGCGATACTGCATATATAGCTAATAAACTAAAACAGAATAAAAACAAACTTCTTTTCATAACTTACTATTTATCATTACGGTTACAACAATATTTTCTGCGAAGATAATAAAAATAATACAAACACAAACTTTTTTTACAATAATCGACCTGTTTTTTTTTCGGGAATCACTTTACGAGTTTTGCTATATCTCTGAATTTGAGGTGGTCGGCACCTTTCATCAGAGCAAATAATATCGCTTCGGTACTTAATATTTTTACCCCCTCCTGCCTCATCGCTTCTATACCGATATGTCTATTCTCTTCGGAACGAGACGATACGGTATCGGCAGCAACAAACACTTCGTATCCTTTAGCAATGAAGTCGACAGCTGTCTGATATACACAAATATGAGTCTCTATACCCGACAAAATTATTTGTTTACGGCAGTTTCGTTCAATATTATCCACAAATTTGTCGTTACCTAAAGCCGAAAAACTACTCTTCGCTATTGGCGATAATCCATTGAGTGCCTCGGCTATAAGCGGATGCGTATTTCCGAGTTTATCGGGCAGTTGTTCGAGCCACACGATAGGTATATCCAATATCCTACAACCTTCTATCAGTATCCTGCTATGGCGCAGCATATTGTCGGAGTCGTAGACTATCTGCGACAATTTACCCTGTATATCAACTACTACCAATTGTGTATTTTGTATCGAAATCATAAGTCTGTACTTTTATCGAATGCAAATGTAGTAAAAAAACGACAAATATCGTTTATTAAATATCTAAATCGATAAAAAAGCCATTCCGACAGACTATTCGTTTTTTTTGTAAATTTGCACGTTTTCAGAAAGACACAACCTATCGGCACAAAATGGAAGATTTTTATCAATATATATATAGCGGTTCGTTCGGCGGATACGACCCCGAAAAGTTGGAGTTGATAAACGATTATTTTTTGAATGCAGGTAAAAAAAATCGTTTTTTCGACTCGGATACCTACGAGTATGTCGTCGCTTTTCTGATCGAACAAGGGAATTTCGGGCAAGCAAGAGAGGTGCTTTCGGTTGCCGAAAATCTCTTTCCCGACAAAGAGGTTCTATCGATATTAGAAATTATTATCGATAAATACTACAATCTGGAAAACGCTATAAACAAAAGCGATATATATTTCAAGAAATACAAAAATCCAATTTTTCTACTTATAAAAGCGGTATCTCTATTCGAATCCAAAAGATATGAAGAGGGTGAAGTTGTTCACGAAAAATTCATAAACGATTTCTATACCGAGGAGTTGAGGGCAGAGGCATATTTTCAGATAGCTTTGTTGCTCGACGACAATAAGTTCGACAACATAGAAGACAACGACAATGAGTTTTTGACACGCTCCATGCTTACAAAACGTTTTATCGACAAAGCCTTGAGCTATCCTTTGGATATCAAAGGACTGATATTCTATGCCATACAATTTCGCAACATAGGTAACCTGCGAGATGCACAAAACATACTAAACCGTGTAATCGACAAAGATTCGTACAACAAAGAGGCTTGGCGGTTGC
>CAJPPQ010000070.1 GCA_905372605.1 Porphyromonadaceae bacterium | reverse complement strand
GTAACTGGGCAAATGTTGTTGCCGACAATAAGGCTACGATAGCCACTAATAATGCTTTTCTCATATTATTTTACTATTTTAAAAATACAAATGTAATGGTTTTATATTGATTCATATCCCGATTCGACTATTTTTGTTTGCAAAGGTTTTATGTTACTTCTCTTGTTTTTCGTTTTTTTCTTCTAAAACAGCCTCTTTCGGTTCTTTTGTTGTTTTGGTTTCTTTATTGTTTTTCGTTTTTTTCTTTTGTTTTCTATATTTGGCTATCAACGATTTGAGAGAGTTGAAGCTCTCCTGATATATCACTCCGACACCCTGCGTATATGGGGCATCTTTGAAGTCTTGAATGCTATTGGTACGGTTGTAAACCTTGCCTGCAAGTCGTCCCGATTGGTTGAGTTTGTATTCGAGTTCGAAGTCGAGAATGGCGTTGTTCCATCCTTTGTTTTGTTCGGGAGTGGGCTGTGCCGTTTTTTTCAAATCATCGTCTCTATATCCCAAGCTACTGTTAATCATTATTCTTTCGTTTGGAGCATAGTTTATATTTACTCCGTATTCGTTGTTTCGTGTGCCTGCCGTCTGGTCTTGTTCGAGTTTTATATTGACTCCTATGGTAAACTTATCGGATATCTGTGAAAGCAAGTTGTTGAGCTGGCTACCTAATGTAGAGGCTACCAACGATATAACGTCGGATGTAGTCTGGTTGCCCTGATTTGGCTGCTCGTTGTTTGGCATATTCGAATTGGGATTGTAAAAGCGACCAAACGCCAAAAGATATATTATCTGACGATTCATCATTTCTTCGGTATTGATGATGTTTTTCAATGCCCTACGGGTATCGTCGGTAGAGTTTGGCAGCTCTATATCGAATGTTATATTCGGACTGGTGAGTACTCCCGATAGGTTCAGGATACAGTTTACAGGTATCATAGCGTTTGATACCGATTTCACCGTCGGATCGAATAGCCCTTTTACCGAGGCTCTTGTCTTGTGTATGGCTTTCAGGTTGATAGTAGGATTCGTTGGGTCGCCGTTCCAGACGAGAGTAGAGCCCGGCGATATTGAGAACTCTCTTTCGAGTGCTTGCTGGAAGGTAAATAAATATTTACCTTCTGTCAGAGTATAAGCACCTTTGAGCGACATATCTTCTGTTTTACTGTTGTATCCGATATTGAAAATACCTTCACCGCGGGCTTGTATCATATCTCCCGAAGTCTGGTCGATAAGTAGTTGGAGTTGTGCGTTGGGGTTGACGTTTACCGTAAGATTCAGATTTACGGTAGATGTCGGAGGTATTTTTGTCATTTGTTTGCCCGACGACATTTTTGAAGTACTGTCTGCTGTGGAGAACGATAGAAAGTTGTTTGTCGAAGAAGAGGCCGACGCAGCATCGTCGAGAGCTATTACGACCTTGCTATTGGGCTCTACTATAGCGATATAATTAATATCGCTGTGTGCCTCGGTACCGCTTATAGTGCCGTATCCTGAGGCATACACCTGCCCGAAAAACGGCATATCCGAAGACTTTCTTCTATTGAATATCAGTATATTGCTACCCTGTATATCTATCTTATACTTAATATTATCGATAAAATGGCGATGCGAGACATACCCGTTGGCGATAGCCTTATTGCCTTGGCTATCGAATAGTTCGATATTGTCTATAATGATTTTGTCTTTTGTAAGTTCGAGCGTATCGCTGAAATAGAAGTCCGACCCGAGAATATCTATTTTTATACGTCCTTTGTCTACTGCTGCTTTTGTTTCGACAGTGGTACTTCCCTCTTTCAGATTTGCCCCGAGCCGAAACCACCCCGTACCGTAACCGTCTACTTCGGCAAGTATCGTCTTTACAAACTTTTCGATGAATCGAAGCCTTAGCTTATGAGCCTCGCCTGCTATGAAAAGTGAGTCTCTGAAAACAAACCATTTACCTTTAAGAGTAGTTGCCGACATAGCGCTATCGTTAGATACTTTCCCCTCGAAATCGAGACTTTGGGTGTTGTGGTTGAACTGTGAAACGGCTTGCATCTTACCCACCGAATATCCGTTGAATATAAAGTCGTTGGAGGCTACGTTCAACTCTACCGAAGGTCGGTCGAATACTTGCGATAGAGTGGCATTGCCAGTTACTATGCCTCCAAATGATATTGCAGCATCTTTGGGCAAAAGCGACGATACGAAGCCCAAATCTATATCATTGAGCGAGAGATGCAACTTGTCTTCGGCAAGTTTCGAGGCTACTCCGTCTATTTTTATACTTTGGTTTGCATTGGATATAGCGAAGTGGTTAATAGTTAACGTTTTGAAGTCGGTAAAGATAGACGATTTCCGTACGTCGAATATTTTATTTTTTGCCTCTATCTGTGTTGGTAATATGTTGACATCCAGATTCAAATCGTTGTTTATACCTCTCGATAGTTTGGCGTTTGTAAATATTTCACCTGCCAGAAAGTTTTTTCGGTCGAAGTTTTTCCACGCTATAAGCATATTTATCGAATCGCTTTCGAAATCGGAATTAATAGCTACAAGTATCGAATCTTGAGGCAGCTGAACAGACGACGAAGCAACGAACTTAATATTTTGAGCGTCGTTGTAACAGTTGAGTCGGGTAGAATTGAGCCGAATATTTCCATTTACAAGTTGTGGAATCTCTATGCCAAGGTTAAACATCTGTACGTCGCCGTTGTAGAAGCCCGATACGGTGCTCTTTCGGGTTGTAGTCCAACCTATATTGAGTACGTCGCATAGCTTTTTGAGAGGCTCTATTTCGAAATAAAATCCCAAGTTGTTTCTGGTAGCAAAATCGTATTTTGCACCAAACCCATCTTCCGTCTTGCGTAATATCGGTATGACGCTATATATCATATTCATAATGTCAGACGGCACTTTTGCAAATGCATATTTACCCGATATATAGCCGTTTATCAAATCGGATTCTACGATAGTCTGTAGCGAATCGTTCTGAGTTTTCGACGATATGTATATCTTGTCGGTAGTGTATATACCGTTGTTTTTTATGGCAATAGAGTCTAAGACGATTGTTCCGTTGACATTCTCTATTTTATTACCTGTGAAGTTGGCTGCAATGCCGAAGTTGAGTTCCAGATTTTCGTACCCTTCGATGAGACTGAGCCTATTAGGTCTGAAATGTCGTACCGAGGCTTCGAATTGGAACTTCTTATTTATCTTTTCATTCAAATCGACAAGCCCGTGAAATCGTACTTTGCCGTTTTCGTCGTCGAGCGAGGCATTACCCTCGAAGCGATTTCGTGCGATTTGCCCATTGAGTGAAATATTGTTGTAAGTGTAGCCATTGAATACCAATGTCTTTATATTTGCGTTTACATTACTCTCGAAAGGAACGTTTCGCCCTGCGTGTACCTCTGCGTATGTCTCTAAGACTATACTGCTCAGCCCATTGTCGTCGTCCATTATACGAGAGAGATCGAGTCCGTCGGGGCAACTTATGCGACCATCGATATCGAATGTCGACAATCGGTGATACGACTTGATATTGAGGTCGGTATATACGGTACCTATGTGAGTGCGGAGATTGCCTATTATCTTGATACTGTTGAGATAACCGCTTATCTCTCCTTTGTACGAAAATTCCTTTATCCGCACTATTTCTTGCGGCAATACCAACGGTTTGCGGTTGAATACGGCTATTAGGTCTTGTATCTTAGGGATATATCCGTACAGATTTTCGATATTGCACGAGATATATGTTTTTTCGATGTCGGGCAAGCCTATCAGGCGCATATTACCCGTAAAAGCCAATGAATTACCGCTACGCACCGACACTTGTCGGACAAGAATATCTTCCAAGACACCCTCGGCAGACAGTTTTATCGAAATATTACCGTCGATATTACCTATCTGAGGCGCTGTAGGGGCGATATCTGCAGGAGATATGTCGGCGATAAAGCCTTTGAGCAATATCCTTTTATGAGCCTGCATTCCAAGTACCAGAGTATCTATCGACAACTCAGAGTGTGGCAAAGAGATACTTGTCTTGTTTATTATAAGATTGCTATCGGTAAGCAAGAATGCGGTTTCGAGGTTTTTCAATCTGAGCCCCGACCGTTCTACGAAGCTAAGGCTGCCGACTCTGCCTTTGTAATAGTTTTTATCTATCATATCTACTACAAATTGCCCGTTTATCTCCGACAGCAATATATTTGCGGCATCGAACGTTTCGCTCTTCTCGGAAGTCGATTTCGTCAAATCTCGGTACGACAGACTGCTATTTATCAGGCGGATATCTTTAATCTGCAATACAAAACTCCACTTCGAATCGGTCTTGCCCGTCGTCTCGAACAATCGGCTCAGTACAGACACGTTCGTATTGCCTGCTTTGTCGGTAACGATATTCATCTTTATACCGTCGAGAGTAACGCTATTGACCTCTACTTTCTTTTCGAATAGCTTCAATATCGATATATTTGCCTCTACCTTACGTGCAAATAAAAGCGTATCGCTACTGAGGTCTTCTACGTACAATCCTTCGACCGAAAACCCTTTGAATATACCGATATCTACCTTATCGACAGAGATTTTCGTACCAATCTTTCCCGATAGATTATCTACGACCTGCCTTACCACAAAATTCTGTATCGGGGGCAGGCTGATGAGCAAAGGGAGCATTATCGCTAACGTTACAAGCGATATTACCAATATTCCGAGTGCTCTTTTTGCGGTCTTATACATTCAAATAATTCTAACGAAACGACGACGATTTATATATGCAAAGGTATAGTTTTTTCACATATTACACGTAAAACGAGAGTGTTTTTTATGTCGCCCTCCCCTATTTTGTACCGAAACATTCACTCCGCTTTAGAATCACATTTCTCGCTAAGCCTTGTAAATATTTCCGGGGAGCATCTTTATTACTCCTTTAAATTCGAGCATTACCAGTATTGCCGATAGCTTCTGAATAGGGATACCCAGTGCTCTGCTGAGGTCGTTTGCCGAAGCCGGTATGTCTCTGATTTTATCTACTATACGCTGCTCTTCGTCCGACAAAGAGACGAACATAGAGGCTTGTTGAGGTTTTTGATGACTTCTGTCCCATTCCAAGATATCGAGCATATCGGCAGTATCGGTTATCATTTGAGCTTGGTTCGTCTTTATCAGGTTGTTGCAACCTTGCGAAA
This sequence comes from Porphyromonadaceae bacterium, assembly GCA_905372605.1. Classification (GTDB taxonomy): domain Bacteria; phylum Bacteroidota; class Bacteroidia; order Bacteroidales; family Paludibacteraceae; genus F0058. Next base: position 1,114 of record CAJPPQ010000070.1, on the reverse strand, counting down.
ACTTATCGTCGACTCTTCCGGCGAAGGCAAATACGTCGCGGTTGTAGCTATTGGCTGCTTGTGCCGTAAGCAGTGCTCCGCCCTTGCAGGCACTCTCTATTATCACCGTCGCATCCGACAGACCGGCTATAATCCGATTGCGTTGTACGAAGTTCGACGGATCTACCACAGTATTAGTAGGATACTCCGATACGATAGCTCCGCCGCACTCCAATATATTATCGGCTAACTGCTTGTGTCGCTTAGGATATACCATATCGAGCCCGTGTCCTACTACGGCTATGGTAGGTATATTCTCTCTGAGGGCTGCCTTATGTGCCTCTCCGTCTACGCCATAGGCGAGTCCGCTTACTATTGCTATATTGCCTATAGTCTTAGGTATCTGGCAGATAAAGTTGTCGGTGAGTTCCCTGCCGTATGCTGTCATATTGCGAGTGCCTACCACTGCTACGAGTTTCTCCGCGTCGAGATTTGCCTCGCCTCTGCGATAAAGTATCGTCGGGGCATCTTCGCACTCTCTGAGACGATATGGATACTCTTCGCCGAGGACGAAATAGGTCGTTATATTGTTTTTCTCTATAAACTTAACCTCTGCTTCGGCACGCCGTAGCGCCTCGTCTCTATCGTTTTCGGAAATGATTATATCGCCGAGTCCCGAAATTCTGGTATTGATGCTTTTTCTACTAAATACCTGTTCGGCACTGCCATATATGGATATCAAGTTGCGTATCCTTATTTTTCCTATGCCTTTTATAAGTGTAAGGGCTATTTCGTAGAAATGGTTCATCTCTGTTTTTTATCGTTTTGTACAGTACAAAAGTAATGATTTTTTTGTCTGTTTCTATCGCTTATGCAAGGTTAGCTCTCACCGACAATTTGGCAGGAAATGGTGTTTTTTTATAAAGTTTTACCTTATAGCGAGCTTATAGACACCTTATAGACATCTTATAGACGTAACAGACCTTTATTCTACTGACAATATGTCGCTATTGGTGATAAAATCAGCTTTTTGCTATTGCTTAATCAAAAAATTGTAATTCACAATTTGTAATTCGTAATTAATTATTACCTTTGCAGTCTGTTTTTCTGCGGCTGTGGTGTAATTGGTAGCCAC
>CAJPPQ010000069.1 GCA_905372605.1 Porphyromonadaceae bacterium | reverse complement strand
CGTGTTCAAACATAAAAAAATTAATATTAAATTATGTAGTTGCTGACAATTTTCGAACAAAGTTAGGGATAAGTTCTGGGTTGTGCAAAGTGCGTTCTAAAAATGAGACATGGGAATTTTAGTTGTATAAATCAAACCATTGACAAAATGATTTTACCTCCTGCCCCTCCATGTTCGAGTAGGGTATGTGCTTGGGCTATATCATTCAATGTAAATACTCGGCTGTATAGAGGTTTGATGTTGTTTTCGCTTATTAGGCGAAAAATGCCGTTGATTGCTTCGGGTGTGGGGTAGTTGCTGAAGAATCCTGTTAGGAATACGCCGTTGGGTATGTACTTGATTGGGTCGAACTTTTGTACGGCAAAGACATTGCCCAAAACGCCCGTGTTGCAGACATAGCCGGGCTTTGAGACGGTAAGCAGCGAGTCGTGAAGTGTTTTTGGTCCCACGAGTTCGAGTATTTTGTTGGGGGTAACAGGCAGCTTTTGTTTGCTAATCTGTTCATCGTCAATGATACAGTGATCTGCTCCTGTGGCATGCAGCTTTTCGAACGATGAGCTGCTTCGAGCAGCTGCAACAACGGTTGCCCCCACGGCTTTTGCAAGCTGGATAGAGGCTTGCCCTACGGTGCTTGTTGCCCCTCGTATGAGCAATGTGTCTTTGGCGTTGAGTAACAGTCCTTCGAATAGTGATCCGTAGGCAGTAAAGTAGGTTTCGGGGATGGCAGCAAGTGAAATCCAATCCAAATTGGTTTCTACTTTAAACACGTTGCTGACAGGCAACAGGGCGTATTCGGCATAACTGCCGTTAAAAGAACGTCCCATTCCACCCATTAAGGCAATAATCTTGTCGCCTACGGCAAGCGAAGAGTCGGAAGCATCGGCTATTTCGCCGACGCACTCGATACCGGGGACTATCGGGGTGTTGATATAATCTTGGTCGGCTTCGAACATTCGTAGTAGCGCCTCCGAATGGTTTAACCCCGCGGCGTATATTTTTACGAGCACCCAACCTGCTTTTACTTCGGGCAGGGGAATATCGGTTATTTTGAGTTCTTCGGCTTTACAGCATCCTTTTAAAACTACGGCTTTCATTGTGTGTTTTTATGATTTTATATTTTTCCAACATTGTGGGTCGGGTGCGTAAAAATTGTGTGTGTAACCGAATGCTACGGCGGGACAGCCCCGACAGAAACGCAATAGTTCGCACTGCGAACATTTTTCGAAATTTTCGTGTTGGCGATACTGCTCAACTTGCGAACCGTGAAATACATCATAGAGTTCTTCACTCACAGAACCGACATAGCTCTCGAAACGCCTGCAAGCCATCAATCGCCCCTCTGCCGAGATGGTGAAATGGCAGTTGCCACAGTTGCAACCGTCATAAATTGTGTCCTCTTTGAGACCTTCGGGGATTTTGAAAATACCTTTTTCGTATAGGAAAAGCGTCCACAAGTGGTCTTTTAGATTGAATGTGGTTTCGGAATCTTTATGTTGCTCGTATTTAGCCCAACATTTTTCCAATAACTTTTGATATTCGTGTGGTTCGATATGCCAACTCGCCTTTGTAGCCTTGTCTTCGCTTGTGGGGCAGTAGCGTCCGAAAGCGAAAATATCGGCTTTGTGTTCTACCACGAGGTCGATAATATCGGGTAGTTCGTCCATATTTGTTTTCGAGACGGTTGTCATTATAGCACAGTGTATTCCTGCACGGCGGATAACCTCTATCTTGCTGACGGTGGTGTCGAACGAACCTTTTTGACGGAAATAGTCGTGCGTCTCTTGCATTCCGTCGATGCTAAGCTGATATTTTCGGCAACCCAACTCTTTGAGCCGTCGGCAGACTTCGTCGGTCAGGTGAAAGGGGTTGCCCATAATGGTGAAAGGTATGGAACGGCTGTGTACCAGCTCGAGGAAATCCCAGAAACGACTGTGTAGGATAGGGTCGCCCCCTGTGATGTAGAGGTAGGGTAGGCGTTGCATACGTAGACACATCCGCTCAATGTTGGCAAGCACCGCTACAAGTCTCGCCCACGGCATTTCGATGAGTTTCGAATGTCCCTCGGAGAAAATGTAACAGTGCTTGCAACGCTGATCGCACTCGTCAGTAATGTGCCACTGGAATGCAAAATAATTCATAGGTCTTTACTTGTCGCCGCTACCACAAGCCGAACCACATGCAGCGGGCTTTTCTTCGGGCTTGTCGCCGCTACCGCAGGCACTACCGCAAGCAGCAGGCTTTTCTTCTGGTTTGTCGCCGCTACCGCAGGCACTACCGCAAGCAGCGGGTTTGTCTGAACTAACGATTGTCATAAAACCTTGTGCACTATGTGCAAAACTAAAATCTTCTCTTTTCATATAAAAAATAATTTAGAAATTGAAAAAAGCAAAGATATAAGGGGGTAAAAACGACAAGTACAAAACGCATATAAATAAATATCTAAATAATAGCTACTTATAAAAAACCACACAAAAACGAAAAGTACAATAGGTTTAATTTCGCTTTAATTTTGCTTGAAGTTTTGGAGCGAAAATGAGCGATAACTTTAACTATGCTTGAAGGACGCTTTACAAAGGCTTTAATACCGCCTAAAAAACACCGCCAATAGCCCTAAAATAGAGCAAAACGGACTCTTATATACCATACGCCAAACCACAATTAAAACGCCGCCCAAAAGCCCCAAAAACGGGGGCTTTTTTTGTGTGATTTGGGTGGCGATAAAAAAGCAAAAAACGCCTCTTCGCTGTACCTTTACTGTACCAATACTGCAATAATTTACATTTTTTTGCAATTAAAATAGCCGTTTCGGAGGTCTTAATGCTCCAAAAAGTAGTAAAAAGTGCGATTTTTGGGGTCTTTTTCGGAGTTAATGAAAAAGGCTGCTCTAACCCCGATTAATACTGTAAAAACGAGCTGAACAGTGCTCTTTTACGACATATCCGAGTACGAGAGCCAAGCGTCTGATTGCCGATTTGGGTATGTCTATCGGTTGGTGGATAAGTGTGCCGTCTTGATACTTTTCTTCGTTGGTACTATATGCAATTACATACTTAGGGTCTTTCGATCGTTGCAGACGTTTGGTAATACGGTATTCGTCAGTTTCAATTACGTAGTTTTTACCCCATATAATTAATTGTTTATCGTTTATCTCCTTAAGTGCAAGGATACACCCGGAAGGATACTCTATCATACTATCTCCATAGTGGTGCATTGCTGCGGTGGCATCTATGAACCAGTCTCCTGCGTCGATCCATTCGGTAGGAGCCGTTACGGGATCATTGGGGGCTACCATAGATGTACCTCCTACACTATACGTATCGTACAGAGGTATCTTTTTACGATTGGCACTTCCACGAGTAGTCTCTGAGGGAGGCACTTCGGTAGGCTTAAGCATCTCACCTTTGCCCGTTAATAACCAATCAGGAGAAATGACATCAAATACCCTGGTAAAATTTAGAACATTACGTTCACTTATCTCCTTTCTGCCAGCTTTCATATCTGACAAAAAAGACTTGCTAATACCTGTTTTTTTGGCAAAATCAGCCTCATTATATATATAATTCCCACTCTTTAATACGTCTAATACACGCTCAAGCCTTTTATTTATATCCATAATACTAATTTTATATCACTTACAATCAATATTATAGCAAAATAATATTCCAAAAAGTTCTAATTTGTTTTGTAAATAGAATTATTTGTTCTAATTTTGCAGTCGAAATACAAATGTATAATTCGCAACAAAGATAGTAAAAATATGACAACCGACAAATGTATAAAAAAAACGCCCAGACACGGCTTTATCAACGATATAGCAAGAGCGTGCGGATGTAGCAGGCATACTGTTAGAACCGCTATATACGACAATGCCGCCGGCGAGAAAGCCGATAAGGTACGTAAGTATTATAAAGCGAGATATAAAGAGATAGTCGTAAGGTAAAATGGGGTAACGGATATTTGTTTATTTGGAAAAAATTTTTATGGAATGGCGAAGTTTCGAATAACGACCTAAATGTTTGAAAATCAGAGAAAATACAAATTTTTTTTTCGAGTTATTTTATCGCAATATATTTACTTACAGCAGTTTAATCGGATAGGCATAAAAAAAAGGCACATAACCACAAAAAAACACCAAGATTATGTATCAAGTAGAAGGGAATGTAGTAAGAGTCAGTCGTAGGGCTTGGGAACAAGCAGGACTTACAAATACACAGTTATGGAACGATAGCAGGAGCGGTAAGCTACGTATATGTGGTAGAGGCGAGGACTCTGCAATAGAGTTTGATACGGACAAAATAAAATATGACCGCCTTAAAAAACTCGGACTAAAAATAAGCGACGACTCAAAAGTATCACAAGAGAAAATATTTGTGGAGATTGACCCTGATGTACGGGATTTCTTTGATACTTACCGTAAGCCCAATGGACAACCCTTGAGTCTGGAAGATGTACTGGAACATACCAGCTGTGCCTCTATATTAAAAAGCCTCAAAGAACAAAAAGATAACGTCGAGAGCAACCGCAAGGGATTCGGCGTACGTAAGGTGCCGAAGGGCGAGATGTGGCAACAGATGTTCGAACTCTATACTAAAGCCGCTATGGAGTACAATTGTCGGCAATTCGGCAATATAAGATACTTTGAAAGAGTGTTTAAAAGGTATTGCAATGAGGGAGCAAAGTCGTTGCTAAGCGGCAAAATAGGCAACGACAGCACACGCATCGTCAGCCGAAAAATGGCAAACCTGTTTTTAGCCTTGTACCGAATGCAAGATAAACCATTTGTGGAGCAGGTTCATTCAGACTATATCTGTTTTGTAAATGGAAGCCACGAGATATACGATGTAGAAACAGGGGAGGTCTTTGCCCCGGAAGATTTTCGTAATAAAGCCGGCAGACCTCTGGAAGTATCGAAGGCAACGATATGGAACTATTTGAAGGACGTGGTGAACCTCACCGCAATATACGAAGACCGCAACGGCAACTTCGACTACACCGACAAAATGCGTCCTAAACACAATAGAAAGGCAGGCCAATTTTCTATGTCAAAAATAACGATAGACGACGTGGCGTTGAGCCGTAAGAGCGTGCGTGGCTGGGTCTATAAATATCAGGCAACGGATGTGGTAAGCGGATATATATTCAGACCTGCATATATTGTAGGTAAACCCACGATAGAGACTGTAGAGGAGTGCTTACGAAATATGTTCTGTGAAGCCCTCGAACTCGGACTGCCCGTCGGTGGACAGCTCGATGCCGAACACCACCTGATACAGGACATGGAGTGGTTGAGTGAGGTGTTCCCATTCATTTATTTCAACCCCTCGGCGTGGAGCAAACGTGCCGAACACACAAACCGCCAACTTAAATATGGTGTATCAAAAAAGAATGGGCACTCACGCGGACGATGGTACTCTAAACATGAGGCTTTTAGGTGTGTGCGTAACAAGGTCAAAGGCGATTATGTGGAGCCTGAGTACCAACCGCAAACAATAGTATCGGACGACCTTTCGGACATTGAAGAATACAATAACCAGCTTCATCCACGCCAAAAGACCTATCCAGGAATGACAAGAAGAGACGTACTGCTTCAATTTATGAATCCTAATATAGTTAGTGCAGAGCGTTGGAGATTGTACCGATACATCGGCAATATGGAAAACTGCACCATCTACAACAATGACTACGTAAAGGCTGCCAATGGCGAATTTGAACTCATTGATTTCGAAAGCCTAAAACAGCTAAAACCTAATAGCTATAAAGTAGAAGCCTATTGGCTGCCCGAAGATGACGGTAGCGTAAAGAGCGTGTACCTATATCAGGGAGATACATACATAGGCGAGGCCGTGAACCGCGAGCAATACCGCTATAATGAGAATACCATAGAGCAGACAGATGAAGACAGAGCGAATATGCTTCATCAGCAAAAAAGAGCGGCAAGGTTCGATAAGATGATACGCGACCGCAAGTCAGAGATAGGTAGAGTCGGCAAAATGAAAGCCACGACAAGCACATACATAGCCAATATAGAGACAGACATCGTAGAGAGCGAACAACCCAAAGGATACGAGGTAACGGCCGAAATGGACAATAGTATCGACTATGTAAGAATGGCAAAGGAAAGCCTATAACATAAGAATTTTAATAATCACAAATAAAACACCAAAAGAAATGATTACCAAAGAGATTAAACAAAAGATTTTAGCCGCGTTGGAGGTTAGCAGAGGTAACTTTACCGGCTCTGATAGTAAGTTCGCTGTAAGTTTGGGCATAAGTGCAAGCCAGTACAGCCGGACAAAAAACGGTGAACTCGACCGTGTCATCAGCGATGCAC
>CAJPPQ010000068.1 GCA_905372605.1 Porphyromonadaceae bacterium | reverse complement strand
TAAATATTTTATAGACAGATGTATGACGGTAGAGCAATTTAAACGAAAAGTATCGCAATACGCCTCCGAAGGCAGACGGTTTTTGTTTGAAAAATAATGAAAAAATACGGGGAATATTTTTCAAACTTCTATAGCTACATCTTAATTATTTATAGATATTTTTTGTTTATCAATGGTCTAACACTTTTTTCAATAAAAAAATAATTCCATTTATACCATTTTCTTGGTTATTTTACTACCAAACACGGTCAAAGTATCTCTTTATTTATATTTTCATTTGTAAAGGCAGACAAAATAAGGTCTTACGTGACTTTTCGACCTCATTTTTGTCCATTATAACTAAAATATCTATAACAAAAAAGAGACCTCGACTATATACGGGTCTCTTTTTTTACATTGTTTATTATCTTATTATCTATCAACAACTACTTTCTTGGTAGCTACTCCATTAGAAGTTATTATTCTAAGCACATAGGTGCCTTTTTCTAAAAGAGATACATTTAATTTTACTCCATTGTCTACGCCATTAAAACCTTGTGCAAGTACCTGTTTTCCTGCCAAATCGAAAAGTTCGAGTTTAGTAATTCCGTTGCTGTGTACTATCAGATAATTTTGAGCAGGATTAGGGAATATCGATATATCTATATTATTTGCTTCTTCGAGAGAAGTGGTACCCGTAGTAGTAAACTTTTCTATTGCGGCATCTCCCCATTCTTTGTTAATATTTTTTCCTCTCGATATGGCGTAATATGATGTGTTTGGTTTGAGGTCTGGCCATACCCAAAAATCGGTCTCATATTTGGGATAATATTGATTCCCTTGTATTACTGAGTCAACTGCCGCATCGTGTCCCCAAGCGTTATATGCATCTTCGGAAACAAGACCGTACCAGAATATACTCGTTTCGACATTTGGTGTTATAGTAGTTTTTGCAGTATTATCAGTAATATCGCTTATAGCAATAGTCTGCATCGCCTTACCCGTACCACCTGCTTGAATAGTAGTAACCTCTGTCGTCTGGTGAAGTGGATTGGTAGAGTCGTTTGCCAAAGCAAATATGGTATAGGCTGTATTAGGCACCAGTTCTTTCCAAGTGTATGTACTATCGGGCGTGAAATGTAACCCCCATTCTTGGATAAGCCTATGAATAGGTTTCTTTGCAAACTGTTCGTTCCTAGCTATCTCTGCAGTTTTTACGATAAGGATGTGGTACTTTGTGCAAGTAGCATTTTTAGTAAACGAGGCTGTAACTTTAGTAGGAGTGGTAGATACAACTTGAATAGTTACCGATGGTGCTTCTTGTCCCATAGCAAAATGGCTAAATAGAGCCAATACAGTAAAAAATAAAACTCTTTTCATATAAAAAACTTTGAATTTGAAATTTATAAAATTGATTTTGACTTATAATTATTCCGAGATTAACTTTGCCACAAAGTTATATGATTTTCCACAAAGAGAATTATTACTATCTTATAAAACCTCGACTTTATACAATCTTTTATGAATATTTTTCAGATATTAATTAAGTTCATTGATGTTTCATTTATTAGGTTAGCAAATAGATTGTGGATTCAACAGGTAAAGTTATAAAAAAGAGAAAAAGGCGATTGGAATAAAAGTGACTTTCTCGGTTTGGGGTTTAATACAAGCTGAATACTGATTATAGGATAGTTGATTATTGTCAGATAAGTTTATTTGTGTTCTCTACCGATCCATTCTGCCAAGAAGAATAAGGAGCGGTGAAATACACGTAGGTATGTAATTTTTTTGAAATCAGCTTATGTTTGGCAAATTCACCTCCATTATCGGTTGTTATGTGTTTTTTTAAAAGCTTCGGCTGTCTTGATGACCGTTTTTACGACCTTCTTTGCATTCTTTCCTCGTGTGAGTCTCTCCACTATCAGAAATCTGTTCTTACGTCTTATGATAGTGACAATGAAGTCTTTTCCGATATTTTAACCGATGACGGCAGTGCTTGTATAGATAACCTCCGTTGCGGAGGTCTTCGCGTATAAACCTGTATATTATGGATTTAATTTATAATCCGTACGTTGCACCGAAATTCTCACTACCTTTGCATATCTATATTAAAGTTTGATTATTAGTTGTGCTTGAATACTTTATATCGTTAGACAAAGCCATTTTGCTCGAAATACACAGATGGCATACTCCATTTTGGGACGACTTTTTTTATATCTTTTCGGGGCAGAAAGTGTGGTTTATCACAGCATTGGCCATTATTTATACCATTATCCGCACTTATCGCAAAGAGTCGTGGGCTGTGTTTTTTGCAATAGTGCTACTTATCACGCTTTCCGACCAATTGTCGTCGGGGCTTATAAAACCGCTTGTAGAGAGGCTTCGTCCCACACACGAGCCTTCGCTCGAAGGGTTGCTCAGTATAGTACACGATTGTCGTGGCGGAGGTTATAGTTTCGTGTCGTCGCATGCTGCTAATTCGTTGGCTTTCGCTACTTTTTCCGCACTACTATTTCGCAATAGGTTGTACATGTGGTTTATTGTGGTTTGGTCGTTATTGACCGGATTTTCACGTGTTTATCTGGGAGTTCACTATCCGTTTGATGTCGTTTGTGGTACTATATTAGGCGTCGGCGTCGGTTTTGCGGTATATTTTCTGCTAAAAAAATTACGACCGACTTGTACCCAAATAACGATTCCGCAACGAGAGTCTAATATTATCGCTATTATATTAGTTGTCACTATTATAACTATGACAGTATGGCATAAAAGCTTGATTGTATTGGCTTGATGTTATTGTGTTGTTTATCAGTTTTTTGTCGTTTCGGATAAATCGCTTTTTAATGTGTAGTAAAAAACATATCTTTGTCGTTGATAAAATAATTTTTTAGGGATATGCGTAAAATATATCTGACCATATTATTTATACTCTTTACGGTCAATCTCTTCTCGCAGGATACTTTGACGATAATGAGCTATAATGTAGAGAATCTGTTCGATACTCGCGACGACTCGACGTTTGGCGGTGGCACGCTATCTGAGGGAGGCTGTCGATAGTTTGTTTGATATCAATGATAAAGCTAAGGTATTGATTCTTGGCGATTTCAACGATATGCCCGATAATAATTCCATTGTCAAAGTGCTCGGAGCCAATCCGTTCTCTGCAGACACTACGCAAGTTGTCGATAGGGAATTGTACAATATTACTTATAAATTCCACAAAGAGGGTAGAGGTACGTATCGTTTTCAGCAACAGTGGAATATGCTCGACCAGATAATAGTCTCTGGAGCCTTGTTGCAGGGAGGCGGCAAAACCGAAATCTTAGAAAAAAGCACTCGGATTTTTTCGCCCGAATGGCTGCTCGAAGACGATAAACCTGTGGGCAAGAAACCGTTTCGTACATATATAGGTATGCGATACAACGGTGGTTTTAGCGACCATCTGCCGGTACTTGTAGATATCGTTTTGTATAAGTGAAATACACAGTGTATGATGGAAAGGAAATCACCCAAACGTATCGATAGAGGCTTGGTTATGGAAGCTATAAAATCAATGTACGGAGAAGAAGTGTTCAAGCAATATATGGGCAAAGAGGTAGCATACAGCATATTGCCCGAAATATTGGGAGATGTGGTCTATTCATATTTATCGGAAATAAAGATGAAAGACAGTACTCTGACAATCAAGGTGTCGTCGTCTCCGCTTAAATCCAATCTTGCTCTTCAGAAGTCGAACATTATAAAACAAATAAACAATAAAATAGGATGTGAGTTCGTTGAGAATATTGTTTTTTTATAAATTTGCGAGTCGAAAAATAGATGTGGTATATAAATAGTTTATAAGATTATGAATAGTAAGAAATGGGTTATAATAGTATCTGTCGTAGTGGTATTGTTTATGGTAGTAGTTGGTTATCTGATATTTCAACTTCAAAAGGCAAAAAACGAAAACTTGGAAATAGTAGAACAATACTCCTACGAAGCAGAACAAATGGAGCAAAACAAGACTCAACTCGAACAAGATTATGTGGTTTTATCTAATGATCTCGAAGGGTTTAGACTTCAGGTAAACAACGACTCCATACTCAAAAAACTTAGTGACGAACAGAAACGAGTACAGCTTTTGCTCGAAGAGCTCCGCACTACGAAAGCTACTAACACTAAGCGTATAAATGAGTTGAAGAACGAACTCGCGTCTGTAAGGAAAGTATTGACTTACTATATCTCTCAGGTAGATTCGCTTAATAAAGAGAATACGGTGTTGCGTACGGAGAATGTGGAAGTTACTCGAAAATATCAAGAAGCCTCAGAGCGCGTCGATACACTATCGCAACGTAATGAACGTCTTAGAGAGAAAGTTACCCGTGCCGCACAACTCGAAACAAGAAATATTGTAGTAGAGTTGCAGAGCAGAACAGGCAAAAAGACTACCAAAGTCAATAGAGCCGACATAATAAAATTTTCGTTTGTGGTATCGAAAAATATTACTGCAAGTGTAGGTGATAAGATAGTGTATATAAGGATAGTAAATCCGAATGGCGAGGTGCTGTTTACTCGTTCGAGCGACTCTTTTCCATACGAAAATCGTAATATCGTCTATTCCGCTAAAAAGCATTTTGAATATACCGGCCAAGAGACTCCTCAGACAGTTTACTGGACTATAAACGAGACTTTGCTTAAAGGCTCCTATCGTGTCGATATCTTTATAGATAGTCATCTGACCGGAACAAAAGAGTTTGAGTTGGAATAAGGCATTGTTTCGGAGTGTGTTAGCCATTGCTCGCAAAAGGTAAAGTAATAAAGTTTTTTAATGTCGTCGAACTCCAAAGGACGTGTAATCATAGTCGGTAGTGGGCTTGGTGGCTTGGTTTGCGGGTATATTCTGGCAAAAAACGGTTATCGAGTGACTGTTTTAGAAAAACACTATCAGATAGGAGGTTGCTTGCAGACTTTTACTCGCAATGGGGTAAAGTTCGATACCGGAATGCACTATATTGGCTCTCTGGAAAAGGGGCAAATCCTATACACATTCTTTAAATATCTCGATTTGCTCGATAATATAAAGGTGGTTCCTCTCGATAGGGATGGTTTCGACGTATTTCGTATCGGCAATAATACGTATCACTATGCTTATGGGCCAGAGCATTTTATCGATACCATGGCTGCTCAATTTCCCAATAATAGAGAAGATATAGCTCTATATGTGCGACGTATCAGAGAGATAGCAGAAGCCTCTTTTACTCATAGCCTTAGGCATATTTCCGAAGACTCGACTATAAATCGTGAGGCACTCTCTACCTCTTACAACGATTTCATCGCCTCGTGTACCGATAATCCTCATTTACAAGCTGTATTGGCGGCAAATTCGTTTCTGTATGCCGGTGTTTGGGACAAGACTCCCGCATACGTGATGGTACATCTTAATAATTTCTATATACAGTCGGCTTATCGTATATTGGGTGGAAGCGATATTATCGCATCGTGTTTGGCTCGATCTATCGAAAGTATGGGAGGTGAGGTACTTATGAGAGCGGAAGTAACGGAGTTTGTATGCGACCAAAAGCAGATGACTCACGTCGAACTTAGCGACAGACGAGTGTTGGAGGCAGATTATTTTGTATCCGATGTTCATCCGAGTATTACATTGTCAAAAATAAAATCGCCATTGATACGAAAGGTTTATAGAGCCCGTATTACCGATATGGAGAATACATTATCGGTATTTACGCTTTATATAGTCTTCAAAAAGAATAGTGTAAAATACAATAATTACAACTTCTATTTCTTTGACGATGAGGAGTGTATTCGTAGTAATCGATGTGATTTAGAGACGTTTCCCTCGAGTTATTTGTATATTCATCAATTATCCGACGAACAGAACGAATATGCAGAAAGTGCAGAGGTCATTACTTATATGAAATATTCCGATGTAAGTAAATGGGAAAATAGTACTGTCGGTCGTAGGGGAGCTGATTACGAAGCATTTAAAAAAGAGTGTGCCGAAAAAATGATAAATAAACTCGATATGCAATTCCCCGGTATAAAAGACTGTATAGCATATTATTATACTTCGTCGCCACTTACTTATCGCGACTATACGGCTACCGCAAACGGCTCTCTATACGGTATAGCCAAAGATAAAGGAAATCCGATACAATCTCGTGTATCACAACGTACTAAGATACCAAATTTCTATTTTACGGGGCAAAATATCAACTTGCACGGGATGCTTGGAGTCATTGTGAGTGCTATTTCTACCGCTTCGGAGTTCGTTTCGATAGAAAAAATCCTTTCGGACATACAGAATAGTTGATTTAATGAAATTTTTTATTGCTGATAATCACGTTGTTGAATAAATATCTGATTTTTTTTGCGAAAAAGTTTTGTGGTGGAGTAAAAAAGTATTACTTTTGCAATCCGATTTCGAGG
>CAJPPQ010000067.1 GCA_905372605.1 Porphyromonadaceae bacterium | reverse complement strand
TAGTAAACCTTTTCATACTATAAAATTTAGTTAGTAAAAAATTATATAATTAGATTGTTTAGGAATCGTCTGTCTATACTATTTTTTCGAATGGCAAATATGTGTTTTTTTTTTCGGTTTTCCAAAAAAAATCATCTAAATCTTGTTTTTTAACTTTTTTTATTTTCATGTCGGAAAAACAGTTTTAGCTTTTATATCGTATATATATATGATAATCATTTGTTTGATTGTGTGTTTATGAGATATGACCGATACTGTCTATTTTACTCTTTTATTAAGATATTGCTTCGATTGACGGTAACAACAAAAAAGTAGAGACTATTGCAGTCTCTACCGATATTGAAGTAACAGAAAAGTTAAAACTATTGAGCTATGTTACAAAGATACTATTAGCGAAAGGCTCAGCCAGTGCTCCGAGTTCAATATTCGATTGTGGCTTGGAGTCGATAGCAGCGGCGAGGCTATACGAGGAGTACCGAGGTATTTTATATCGTCGGGGCGTTGCCCGCTACGCCAATGGTGCTTGAGCGATAGCCCGATACTACGCACGAATCTCTCGAGGCGAAAAGAGCAGTAAAGCTCGTCGTAGAGCGATATAGAGCGGTCGGCATAGTAGGCATATTGAAGGAAAGTCTCTTGGTAGTCTAACCTAAAATCTTCGCCGAAACGTATATTGTAACGATAGTTTATAGGCATCTTGTCGACCAGCCTACACGACGCTCGCCATTCGAACCTCTCGCCCTCACCTCGAAGACCTACGCCGACCGACGGTAATACGGTCAATACAGCCCAGTCTTCGGGAGGAGTATCGTAGGTCTCTGTCTTATAATCGTATCCGATACCGAGCAGAGCCTCTACCGATAGTTTGTCGCCGATGATGGCATAGCTCAATTTACCTTGCAGCATACTTGCGGATATTATCTCCGAATAGCGTTTGCGTACGTCTATCAGACGGAAGTCGTATATCGAAGGGTATCGTTCGTCGGGGCGATAAATCTCATATATGTTCTCTCTGCCGAAGCGGATACGATTCTCTGTCTGTATGCCGTAGGTGATTGACAACCTGCTATTTGGTCTGCTCTTTATCCATACTTCCCCGTCGACGTGGTGAGTGTCTGACCCGAAAAGCCGTTTGGCACTCGACTCTTCGGAGGTCATCGATAGGAATGAATATTTTATATCGGCTATTATACCTGCCTTATAGTCGTTGCCGTATAGATTGCTGTATGTGATTTGTGTCTGCAATCCGTTGATATAATACATTCTACGTATTCCGAACGAAACGGGGCTCGCCTGCAGGTCGTAATACCCCAAGCCGTATGTTACGAAAAAGCGGTCTTGTTGGTTCGGGCGCCAGTTGAATAGCGATAGATATTGTTGATTGCGAAGGTACGATATGCGTACGGCTATGTTGCGTGCCGTATCTATTTTCATAGCTACCGAGGCATCGACGTTGAGCCACGTTGTGGTGTTGGCACACCTTGGGTCGGTCTGCCGTGAGGCTACCTCGCCCCTGATAGCTCCTCCTACGCCGTAGTATAGCGAGGGCGATAGCCGCGAAGAATAACCTCCCGATACGTAGTAGTTTTCGTATTCGTAATCGCCTCCCGTAGAGTCGGCTATGAGGTATGGTGTATATAGGTCGGAGTGGCGTATGGCGTTCCAAGCGTATCCGCCGTGTTTGCCTTTGGAAAACGACATACTACCGTAGATAGTACCGCTGCCGGCTGTACCGTATACGGCATCGGCATTTACTTCGGTGTCTCGGAACGAATTGCCATAGCGAGATACGTAGTCGCCTTCGATATTGCCATCGGAATGCCTTATCCTTATGTGAGTAGTGCGGTAGAGGCTGTCGGAGAGCGTACTATCGAGCTGTATCCTTTTGGGGCGGTGTATAAATACGCCCGACAGATTCTCTAAATCGTACATTGCCGGCTGGAGGCGTATGATATCGGCTATATTCGCCTCTATATCGAACCGAAATCGTTCCACTTTGGCGTCGGTGGGTGAGAGTCGCAGTACCGTGCTGTTGGCAGTGTCGTCGGTCTGTGCCGACGATATGTTGTAGTTTGCCGATACCGATAGTATACAGATTAATAATATTATATATCTATGTGTCATCTGTTTTTTTGTGTTTTTATTATAGATTTACAGTCAGTTCGGCTCCGAAAAATGGGATTGCCCATTCTCGTTCGGTAGTCTTATCGGCAGCCTTGTAGTATGGGTTTATATCTATCAGATTGTTTATGAAAAACGATAGTTTTACATTCTTTCCAAACTCTTTGCTTGCCTTCAAATTCATATATATAGATACGGGTTTCGTCGTAGTACGGTAATATAGCTCCGACCTCTCGCGTCGGAGATAGCGCAGTATGCCGTCTGTACTGGCGAGTGCCGCCTTGTCTACTTCGTGTATATTGCCGTCGAGGTCTATATATTTCGAAGGTAATACGTCTTCTTCGTTACCGTTACGTACTGTCGAAAACCATACTACTTGCACTAAGTTGGTGAATATGATTCCAAATTTTTTGATGTGTGTATTTACCCATATATTGGTATTGAACCGACTGCGATAGATGTGTGTATCACCGTCGTATATGCCGACATACGGATATTTCTGACCGAGCTCTTTTACATCGGGGCGATACATTGTAGGTATACCTTGTGTGTATACGGTGAGATAGTATGCTCCGTTTAGCTCCACGTTTGTACTGATAGCCTTTATCATAGGAGTCTTTATGCGATACTCCAGACCGCGCTTGATGGTTTTCTCGCTATTGTGTACGGTAGGGAATATCGAAAAGTCGCGGTAATACTCTTCGTTGTAGTCGTCTTTGGTGGGGCGACCCGATACGGGATGTTTCAAATCGATGTAACGCAAGAATCCGACAGGGTAGTATTCCGAGAAATAGCTGAAACCTCCTTTCGATTCTTCCGAGAAGCCCGATATCGATGCCTCGAACCCATTGGATACAAAATCCCAGCCAATCTCTATTTTTCTATTCTTATTCTCTGTTAGCGAAGTGTTTATGGGATTGTGGATGTATGTATTCACTATCAGATGGTCTCTGTCGGGTTGCTGGTAATATGCGTTTAATACTACAAAATCGCGATACAGCTTATCGGGATACAACATATCGAGAGTAGGTAGCTTATTTTCTTCGCCATAGCCTATGCGAAACGTGTTTGATACAGGTATACCTCCTTCGGTGTGGCTTTTGATGGTGAAACCTGCTTGCAGGCGAGGCTCTATCAGTAATTTGTGGCTCAGTACATAATCGCTCGGAAGGTTGAACATGTGTGTGGCTCTCACTCCCAAGCGAATATCGGCTTTCGCCTTACGCGATATCTCGAGCGTGGCTTTATCTTCGATGTAAACGGCTCCGTTAACGATTGCAGGTATCGTATAATTGGGGCGAGGACGTATGAACGTATTATTACCCGGATACGGAGGACGTTTAGGGTCTACGATAGCTCCCGTGCCGATATTTTTATTCGACTTTATCTCCGCTCCGTATATTATATGATGATTTAGTTTTTTGCCGGTATAGAAGATCGAATTTAAGTTCATTCGTGCGAAAAAATATAGTGGGATATTCTCTATCTTATAGTCCGAATAGTACTTTACGGGTAGGAATATTCCTTCGTGTTCGCCCGGTTCGGTGCTTATTGGCATACTCATCGGTCCCATCGAACTGAGTACCATTTTGTGACGGTCTAATACGTCTCTTGTAATATCTGCCGAGCCGGTAAGTTCTATACTGCTTATCAGGGGCATATTAAGCCGCCATTTGCCCGAAGCCGATAGCATTGTGCGAAAATAGTTCGATATATAATATTCGTCGTTTTCTTCAACAAGTTCATCTGACCTTACGCTGTTTATCGACGACGTACCGCTCCATTTTATCGATATATCGAGAGGTTTGTCGTCGAAGGTAAGTATCTGGTTGGTATAGTTTGCCTGCATGGTTGCACGTACGAAACTCTCGAGTCGTTCTCTGACGTCGGGAGTAGACGATAGCCCGTCGATACCGATATGCAACGAGCCAGCCTTGTCCGATAGCTTGAAGCCTTTGCCCACGTATATGAGTTTGTTTAGCGGGTCTGCCTTAGCCCTTATCCTCCACGGAGTAACCCCTTTTCGCGAATTGATATGTATCGCTCCGCTACTCAGGTTGCCGTCTTGGGCAGAAGATATTCCGCGTATTATCTCGATACTTTCGATATGGTCGGTAGAGATATTTCGCATATCGATACCCGCATTTATAGCGCCTCTTCGGTATACGGTGCGGTCTACGTTGTCGTCGCCCGAGACGCCGTATAGCTGCGACCTTGTAGCGTCGTTTGTGATAGGTATGCCGTCGGCTATCAGGCCCATACCGAGCGATGTGTTTTTGTCGGAGCCGACCTGACGCGACGTTGTGAGGTTGAACTGATGCATCGAATTGCCTCCTATTACATTACCTGGCAATAGCAGGAATACATCGGCTATCGATACGGGTTGGATGTATTCGAGAGCGGTCTGTCCTATTATGGCATTACTGCCCTTCGATGGATTGAAAGTAGCCATCACCTCTACCCCCGACAGCGTATAGCTCTGCTCTTGCAGCCAAAATACTACCGAAGTGTCGCTGTCGAGTACTATGTCTACCGTCGTCGGTATGTAGTTGAGACACGATATTTCTATCTTGTAACGTCCCGGTTTTATATGCGGTAGTCGGAAGTATCCGCCGGCATTGCAGGCGATACCTTGCGAAAGTTCGTCTATCATAAGGGCTGCGAAACCTATGCCTTTGCCCGTTTTTTTGTTTTTCACCTGCCCCTCGAATACGATAGTTTTGTTAGGTCGGCTCTGCTGTGAAAATATATCTGCCGATATTAATATCATCGGTATCGATACTATTAATATTTGCTTTAGTATCAAACGCATTATTGTAGTAGTTTTTTTGCTTATTTATTTTTTCGATAGAATAATTTCTTGTATTACGTATTCGCTCCGTATTCGCTCCGTATTCGCTTCGTATTCGCTCAATCTATAAAAAACAAAAATCGGATACATCAAATCGCACTTTCGTATCTATTCGGTATATCCGATTTTACTCTATTTTCGGTATTGGAGACAAATTAATATACTTTCAAATTATATCTATTCCAATATATTAATATATTTTCTATCTGTTGTCGAACGGTAGCTTTATGCTTCCGCATTTCGACAAATGATTTTTCTAACGCCCCGAAAAGTTGTTTTTACCGCTACCAATCCACAGTTCGTTGCATTCGGCTTCGGTATAAACCCTGTCTGTCGGTTTGGGTGCCTGCATATAAAAACCTGCTGCCGACTGCGATTTCTTTTTGGGGAAAGACTGTTGTCCCTTAGTGCGTATACAGTCTTCGGTAGAGTTGTTTGTGTCTTGTAACTTTTTGCCCGATAGCTCTTTTCTGGTTATTACCTCTTGGCGATGGCAGCCTGTTACTTTGCTCATACCTTTATCTACCGAGGGAGGAAGGGCTTTTGTCTTTACCATACCTTCCATACCTGTTTCTATTCCGTCCATTATCAGAGCAGTAGGTACTTTATATGTAAACCGAGTCTGCCCCTTGTTGTCTTTAAACTCGAATCTGTTTTCGGCTAAGAAGGTCTTCCAGTCTTTGTCGGGGCGGAATAAGAAATGCGATTGGAAGCCACGCGGGTGCATATTGAATATTCCGTAGTATGTGAATATTATCTTCAAATTGGGTACGTCGGGGTTGTCTATGTCTGTTCCGAAATCGGAAGGCATATCGGGCTCATAAATTTCGAAGTCGGCTCCCGAGAGGTCTACGGCATTTTCGTAGTTTTTGCTGTGGTCGATAGCGGTGCGAGCTATTACTATCTGTCCTCCTGGTTGTACGGGATATTGTGTACCGTTGCCGGGGATAGCATAAAATTGCTGAGCTACTACATAGTCGGGCAATTCTTTGGTAAATACGTCTTCTCCGATTGGTGTGCTGTGCATCGACGAACTGAAAGTGATACCGTCGGCATATACTACGTTGTCGGTATTGTTGTAAAGTATTATATATTGGTCGGGATGCATCATTTGTCCGCTATTGGTTTCACCGTTGAAAAACAACTGTTTGAATATTAGCCCGCCTTGTTGTGTCATGGTATTGGTTAGCGTTATTTCGAGCGTCTCTTTCTGAGTTATGGAGTGATTTTCTACGACTCCATAGTACGAGGCACCGCCTACTTTACCACTGATACTTATGGTGTACGAAGCTTTGTCGAGCATCACTTCATACTTCCCTTCGGAGTTTAGTTTGTATTCGGTAGTCTTCTCTGTACGAAGGTCTTGTATGCTTACCGTGAAGTCCGAATAGTCGTTTATGGCAACTTCCGATTTAGCTACAATAGTCACTGCTACCGAATTATTTTTTTTACACGCAGCAAAAGTAAATAATAAGCCCGCTACAAGGGCACATACGAGTATTTTTCTTTTAGAATACATATTACGATTAAATTTTTATGTTTATAACTCATTGATAAATTTCACAAAAATACATCGTATTTGTTTTTACGGCAATACTATCTTTCTATGATTTTTGTACTAAAAATATAAA
>CAJPPQ010000066.1 GCA_905372605.1 Porphyromonadaceae bacterium | reverse complement strand
ATACGGTATGGTAGCGGGAATGGCGGTGATGGCAGTAAGCCTGCTGCTGTTCTGAGACTGTACTAAACTTTTATGCGTATATACGAAGAATAAGTAAATTTACCTGCGAAGGTACTTACTATTTGTCATTTATTGCCATATATTTATTTTGCTATTATATAAAAAAGTATTACTTTTGCAGTGTGAATTTTCTTGATATTTGGTTGTTATATGAATAATATATGTTTATAAGACATTTATTATTAAACAATTATTATTGTATGCAGTTTATGTTTTCATGATACACAAGAGAGGGACTTTGCAATAAAGTCCCTCGATTTTTAAATAAAAAATGATAGACAAAGAGTTACTTAGGAGTGTAATAGAGGATAAACTTTCGCAGACAGATTGTTTTCTGGTATCGTTGAGTGTTTCTTCGACCAACAGTATTGTAGTGGCAATAGATTCAGTGACTTCCGTAAGTCTTGATTTTTGCATAGAACTCACGCAATACATCGAACAGAAATTCGACCGCAACACCGAAGATTATTCTCTGGAAGTCGGTTCGTATTCGATTAGCGAGCCGTTTGTCGATAGCAGACAATACGTTAAAAATATTGGACGTACGATAGAGATACTTACATTAGAACACAAAAAGATTAGAGGTACACTCTTAAAAGCCGATTCGGCAGGATTTACCGTAGAGACAGAAGTAAAAGAACAGCTCGAAGGGCAAAAACGAAAAACTATCGTAACCCGACAAATCTCGCTTGCATACAACGATGTGAAATCTACTAAGTTATATTTCTGACAAGCAATACGAATACAATTTCAAAAGTGTAATAAATATATTTTAAACCCATTAATATAAATAAGATATGGCTAAAAAAGAGCATTCAGACATTATCAGTTCATTTGTGGAATTGAAGGAATTTAAGAATATCGATAATTCTACGATGTTAAGTATTCTTGAAGAGTCGTTTAGAAAGGTGATAGCTAATATATACGGTTCAGACCAAAACTACGATTTTATATTTAACCCCGATAAAGGCGATTTCGAAATCTGGCGTAATAGAATGGTTGTCGAAGACAATGACCTTACAGACCCACACACTCAGATTTCTCTGTCTGACGCACGCAAGATTGCCGACGACTACGAGGTGGGCGAAGAGGTTCAGGAACAGGTAGATGTCAACTCCTTCGGAAGACGTGCCGTATTGAACCTATCGCAAATATTGTCGTCGAAAATAGTCGACGTCCAAAAAGACTCTCTATATACCAAATACTCGCAACTTCTCGGACAAATTATATCTGCCGAAGTATATCAGATATGGAAAAAAGAGATACTCTTGCTCGACGACAACAACAACGAAATATTGATGCCGCGTACCGAACAGTTACCCAACGATTTCTTCAAGAAAGGGGAAATCATCAGAGCTGTAGTATCGAAGGTCGACAATAACAACAACAATCCCAAAATATATGTTTCTCGTGTATTGCCTCTATTTCTCGAACGTTTACTCGAGAGAGAAGTCCCTGAAATACACGATGGTCTTATAACTATCAAGAAAACAGTGCGTATACCCGGCGAGAAAGCAAAAGTGGCAGTCGAGTCGTACGACGACCGTATTGATCCGGTCGGCGCTTGTGTAGGTATCAGAGGCAATCGTATTATGCCTATTATCAGAGAACTGAATAATGAAAATATTGATATAATAAACTATACATCAAATCCAAGCTTGTATATTGCACGTGCTCTGGCTCCAGCAAAAGTAACATCTATCGTAATAGACAACGAAAACAGACGAGCTAATGTTTATATAAATCCCGAAGACATATCGCTTGCTATCGGTAAAAATGGTGTGAATATCAAACTCGCAATACAACTTACAGGTTATCATATAGAAGTGATACGCGGAGATGTGGAAATCGACGAAGAAGATATCTATCTCGACGACTTTGCCGATGAAATCGACCAATGGGTAATAGATATACTTAAGGGTATCGGTTGCGATACGGCCAAACAGGTGCTTCGTCTTACCAGAGAAGAACTTATAGAGCGTACCGACTTGGAAGAAGAGACCATAGACAATATTATCAAGGTGCTGAAAACCGAGTTCGAAAAATAGACCGTACCCGATACATCTTGTGATTCATTATCAGTAATATAAAAAAATATCAGTCGTAAAAATAAAAAACTCATAAGGCTTATGTGAAACTTACAATCGGCGATTTATCAAAATATTTTTCTTTTGTTTAACCAACACACACACAACTAAATTTATGGCAAGATTAGGACAAATAATAAAAACGCTAAATATAGGTATTGGTACTGCTGTCGACTTTTTGAATAAAAAGGGCGAAAATATATCCCCAATTCCTCATCAACAACTTACCGAGACACAAGAGAATTTGCTTTTGAAAGAATTTAGTTCAGACAAGACATTGAAAGAAAAGTCCGATAAGTTGATACAGAAGCGGCAAGAACGCGAAAATCTTGTCACAGTAGAGGTCGAATCTATCGAAAAAACATCCGTTACACAAAATAAAACGACTGTAGAGGAGGTAGATAAAATTGAAAAACAAAAAGTAGAAAAGAAAAAAACAGTTGCTAAGTCTGAAGATGAAGATAATCTTACCCGTAAAGATAAAAATGTAATCAAACATGCTCAGACGGACGAAAATATTAATACGGAGCAGAGAAAGAAATCAAAGAAAAAGACTGAAAAAGATGAACTTCCAGCCGACGAAGATAATATAGGTAGCAAAGATAAAGATAATATAGAGATAAAAGAGTCTGTAAAAGAGCCTGTCGTAAAGGGAACACATGAGTCCGAACAGGAACTCCAAACCGAAAAGTACTCAGATGTGCCTGTTCAACAGACAGATAGCTTGATGATAGACAAATCGCTGTCTGACAGAGAAATATCTGTGGTCGATGCAGATATTGACTATCAACCTCAGGGAGAAGAGCATGAAACGCAAATATTTAAATATTCCGAACAGAAACTCGAAGCTCCCAAAGTACTTGGCACTATCAATCTTGATAAAATAGGCAAAGATTCTCGTCCACAGCCCAAGACGAGAGAAGAACGCAAAAAAGAGTACAAGGAAATGGTACTCAGGAAGCGAGAAGAGGAAAAACGTATAAAAGCCGAACGCCAAAAAGCTGCCGAAAAATCGACTGTAAAAGCCGAACCTCAGAAAAATGAGCAAATGCGGGTTACCGAACGTCGTAAAGAAGACTTCATAAAGACCAATGTGCCTATATTACAAGGACCTAAAATAGTCGACAAAGTAAATATAGAACCTGAAAAGCCTATCGGTAAGTCATATACGGATAGAGATAAGACAAGAGGTGATAGTAAGGGAGATAAAAAATCGAAAGAACATAGAAAACGTGATAGAATAAAAATAGAACGTATTGATATAACGGAAGATAGAGGCAGTAGTAAATCGGTGAAGTCATTCAAAAAAGACAGACGCAACAACCGCAATCCTATCGATATAGAAGACGTAAATCAGAATATTAGAGAGACTTTGGCTATCGCTCGCGAAGGACGTAAGTTTAATAAGAAAGCGGTAGACTATCGAAAAGAAAAGCGTGAAAATATTCGTCAGGAAATAGAACGTCAGGTTAAGTTGGAAATGGCTCAGTCTAAAATACTTACTCTCACAGAGTTCGTTACTGTCAATGAGTTGGCTTCTATGATGCAAGTGCCTGTAAATGATGTTATAAAGGTTTATATGAATCTAGGAATGTTTGTTGGTATCAATCAGCGAGTAGATGCCGAATCGATTAAGATTGTTGCCGATGAATTTGGTTTCGAGACCAATTTTGTCAGTGCCGAAGCCGCAAAAAATATCGAAGAAGACGAAGCCGATGACCCTCAAGATTTGGTGTCGCGTCCACCGATTATCACGGTTATGGGGCACGTCGACCACGGCAAAACATCGCTGCTCGACTATATACGCCAGACTAATGTCATTGCAGGTGAGGCAGGTGGTATTACACAACATATTGGAGCATATAATGTTAAGCTCGAAGACGGTCGTCAGATAACATTTATAGACACTCCCGGCCATGAGGCTTTTACTGCTATGCGAGCACGCGGAGCCAAAGTAACGGATATAGCTATAATAATGGTCGCTGCCGACGACGATGTGATGCCGCAGACTATCGAGGCTATAAATCACGCTGCTTCTGCTAATGTCCCGATTGTATTTGCTATCAATAAGATAGATAAAGACGGAGCTGATCCTGAAAAAATAAAAGCTACTCTTGCCAACATGAATTATATGGTAGAGTCGTGGGGGGGGAAATATCAGTCGCAAGACATATCCGCCAAGAAAGGTATCGGAGTCAAAGAGTTGCTTGAAAAAGTGCTGTTGGAGAGCGAGATATTGGATCTAAAAGCAAACCCGAAACGCAAGGCTATAGGTTCGGTTATCGATGTTCGCAAAGACAAAGGACGCGGAAACGAAATAACTCTTTTGGTGCAAAACGGCACTCTCCGACAGGGAGATATCGTTCTTGCAGGGTATGCTTATGGTAAAATACGTGCAATGTTCAACGAACGTAACCAGCCTATAAAAGAGGCTAAACCGTCGGAACCCGTATTGGTACTCGGTATAAAAGGCGAATTGCAGGCTGGCGATAATTTCAACGTTATGGAAACAGAACAGGCTGCACGTGAGATAATTGCTCAGCGCGACCAGCTCAAACGAGAACAGAAGTTGCGTACGTCGCACCATCTGACACTCGACGAAATAGGCAGACGTATTGCACTGGGCAACTTCCAAGAATTCAATATCATAGTCAAGGGTGATGTCGACGGCTCTATCGAAGCATTGAGCGATTCGCTCATAAAGCTGTCTACCAGCGAAATACAAGTAAACGTAATACATAAAGGTATCGGTCAGATTACCGAAGGCGATGTGAATTTGGCTATATCATCAAATGCTATTATCGTTGGTTTCCAAGTACGTCCGACTTCGTCTGCCCGTCAACTTGCCGATAATGAGAATGTCGATATTCGTATATATTCTATTATTTATCAGGCTATTGATGAAATCAAGGCGGCTATGGAAGGTATGCTTATTCCCGAAAAGAGTGAGAAGGTCGTAGCCACGCTCGAAGTCCGCAATACGTTCCATATATCGAAGGTGGGAACTATCGCAGGTTGTTTCGTGAAAGATGGTACTATCAAGAGAAACAATAAGGTACGTGTCATCCACGATGGTATCGTAGTGCATACGGGTGAGATAGCTTCGTTGAAACACGAAAAAGACGATGTCCGTGAAATAAAGCAAGGTTACGAATGCGGTATCAATGTCGCCAATTTCAATACTATAGATGTAGGCGATATAATAGAGGCATTCGAAGAGATAGAGATAAAAAAGACTTTGGAATAAGAAATTGCATCGCAGAGTGTAATATTTAATTTTTGCAGATTCAGAAAAAAAGATTATCTTTGCAGTCCGAAAAAATTATTATCCATCTAACGTAGGTGCTACATTATCAGTTTATTTCAAGGAGTTTTGAGCGAATTAGCCCGCAATATTAGACTTTAGCCCGCTGATATGGGATGTATCTGCAAATGTATAATTGATAAATATAAATAATTTAAAGTGAATACATTAAGTTATAAAACGGTATCTGTCAACAAAGCTACTGCTCAGAAAGAGTGGGTTTTGGTTGATGCTAATGATTTGGTACTCGGACGTATGGCGTCTAAAGTAGCTAAACTCCTGAGAGGTAAATACAAACCAAGTTTTACTCCTCACGTAGACTGTGGCGATAATGTGATAATTATCAATGCCGACAAAGTACGTCTTACAGGTAAAAAGTGGACAGACAGGATCTATCTGCGACACACGTTGTATCCGGGCGGACAGCGAGAAACTACTCCTGCTCAGCTAATGGCTCAGTCGCCGGAGAAGTTGATTAAGAAGGTTGTAAAAGGTATGTTGCCTAAGAATATTTTGGCATCTCACATTATAAACAATCTCTACGTTTATGCAGGTAGCGAGCACCCACATACTGCTCAGACTCCAAAATTAATCGATTTAAACACAATTAAATAGTTGAAAGTATGCAAACAGTAAATGCAATAGGAAGAAGAAAAGCAGCAATCGCCCGTGTAATTGTAAAATCCGGCTCAGGAAAGATTACTATCAATAAACGTGAGTTTGAAAATTATTTCCCTTCGACTATTTTACAATATGTTGTTCGCCAGCCGTTAAACAAATTGGAGGCTACAGATAAGTTCGATATCAATGTAAATATGTGCGGAGGCGGTTACAAAGGACAGGCAGAGGCTCTTCGTTTGGCTATAGCTCGTGCTTTGGTAAAAATAGACGAAACCAATAAGCCGGCTCTGAAGGCAGAAGGTTTTCTTACTCGCGATGCTCGTATCGTCGAACGTAAGAAACCGGGACGTCCAAAAGCTCGTAAACGCTTCCAGTTCTCGAAACGTTAATACTTTGATACCAATAGTAGTCGGCTCTGTAAAAAAACAGGCTACAAAGGACATAGAAAAGAGACGAATACCTATCGGGGATTCGTCTCTTTCGTTGCGTCTTACGCGGTGTGTGACTTATATCGTGTAGTTAGGGGCTTCTACCGTAATATCCACATCGTGCGGATGGCTCTCTTTGAGACCGGCAGACGTAATCTGCACGAAAACACCGTTGTTTTTCAGGGCTTCGATATTGGGAGTACCGCAATAGCCCATACCCG
>CAJPPQ010000065.1 GCA_905372605.1 Porphyromonadaceae bacterium | reverse complement strand
GTTCGACGGACACAAAGTCGATTTCGACGAAATGATGATGCGACTCAGCTACCGAGAAGCATAGTAAGTCAGCGACTTACTACTATCCTACTCCTACCAAGAGTCTACTCTCCGGCGGGACGAGTTTTCCACCTACGGTGCATCCAGACCCATTGAGTAGGATTTTCTCTTATAATCTGCTCGATAGCATCGGATTGTATTTGTGTATTCACTATAAGGTCGTTTTCTTTATTATTAGTTTTGACCATCTCTAATGGTCTGTAAATAGTGAATTTATATTTTTTGATACCTATCTGCTTCATAGCCATCGGCAATATTACAGCATCGGTATCGGCAGCCAGCCTCGATGCTCCGAGGGGAGTGAATGTTTTTCGTCCGAAAAAATCGACAAAACAACCCTTTACCGATGTATCTTGGTCTATCATCAATATCAAGCACTTACCTTCGTGTAGACTTTTTACCAACTGTTTGTAAGAGCCGTCTCTATTAAAATTGACCATTCCTCGCCGTTTGCGAAACCACACCATAGTTTTCTGCACCAGAAACCCTTTTATAGGTTTACTTGCTGCTACCGTATCGTATCCCAACATCGGTGGGGTAACCGCCGACAATTCCCACGACGAAATATGAGGAATGAGGCAGATAACACCCTTCCCCTTGTCGTAGGCAGCCTTTAAATACTCTTCGCCTTCAACTTCTACTATCTTGAAGTAACGCTTTGGTTTCCTGATATAAACAAATGAAAAAAAATCGAGAAAAGCAGAGGCTACATTCGAAAAGACCTCTTTTGCCATTGTTACTACCTCGTATCCCGACAAATCGGGGTATGCCTTAGAAATATTATCTAATGCCGTATTGCGTGCTATATGTCCGTATTTATAATATATTTTGCCTGCAAATAAGTCGATTACTCGGCGTAATGGTCGAGGACATATCCACAAGAATATCATAATGATAACGAAAAATGGATAAGCCAAAAGCAATACCGTCTCTCGTCTGAAATTACTTATCTGCCAGCGTTCTATCCTAATCTTTTTTAAGCAAGCCATTTAGCAATACATCCATAATGATTTGTCGTCGGTCGTTGGCGTATGTAGCTACGTTGCTATTCATATAAGGGGCTTCCATACCTTTAAGAGCATACAACAGAAACATAGCCGTCCACTGCGACGATAGTTCTTTGAACAAACCGTTGGCAATACCCTCATCGATAATCTGCCGAAGCATCTTTATCTCTTTCATATCGATAGGACGACGAGCTTTCTCAACCTCCTGAATATCTTTGAAAAAATCGGCTTTTAGTGATCCATTACGGAAGACTACTTCCTTGATAGTCTCGAAGCGAGTAAAAATATAAATTTCAAGTTTTTTATGTGGGTCGACATTGATCGCCATTATCTCCTCGAGCTTCTTAATGATGATATTCATCTCATTCTCAATCACTGCCGTATAGACTTCATCTTTATTGTTGAAGTAGTCGTAAATTGTACGCCTTACCTTGCCCGCAAGTACTGCTATATCGTTCATAGTAACGTTATCCTTGCCTTTTTGAGCGAACAATTCACGTGCGACATTAATAAATAATGTTCTCGTAATGACCGACTTGGGAACATTCATATATATATTTTCTTGCAAAATTACCAAAAAATCACCAAAGACCAAATTTATTCCTACAAATATAGCAACTTTTTGTATTACAATATCTACTCTTCAATTCTCTCAATGCCTGCGACTCAAACGCACTACGACTATCGATACCCAGACTTGCAAAACCCTTGGTAATAAAGTTTTTTTCCGATGGAATATTTTTAAGCAGTTCTCTCGACAAGTCGGTATATTCCAATATGTTGAATTTGACACCATAAGCATAAAAAAATGGGATAACGCTATTAATCAACAAAGTATCTATCGTACTCTTCGATAAATTCCTATGAATACGGTCGGACTTAGTGCCAAAACGATAATGTGAAGTCCAATACTCCGATGGGGTACATCGATAGTAATCAACAAGTTTACGATACGATTTCTGCTCTATAACCTTCGAAAACAGCCTCGACGAACGATGTATGATAGCTGCAAATTGCGCTATCCTCAAGGTTGGAAAGTTTGTAGGACGTATCCGAAACTGCTTCCACTGTGCGACAGACATCGATTGCAATCTGTACTTTTGCCGCAGAAAAGCGAACTCTTTCCGTAACAGGTCGAAATACTCGTCTTCGACAGATTGCTCCAAAAATCCGCCAACACCGAATAGCAAGGCTTCTATCTGAGTAAGATTGTCTTTGTGTTTAGCCAGAATCTTTTGTGGCAATCTTTTAGCTAACGCCTCGAAAGCATCGGCATTGGTACCGAAGCCGAAACTGCGTGCAGTAGTAATATAAAAAGCTTCTTCCCAATCGTTTGACGTCTCTTGCAACAACTGTTCGACCGCCAAAAGACGATTAGCAAGACGTTCGTCGAGCAACTTCGAAAATAGAGACGACAAATCTTTTTTACCTTTGGAAGTGAGCAACTTATCTGCACAATATATAAAATCCATATCGAATCCCTCGAACTCCTCTCTGAGATGCTTGGGATACGATATTACAAGCTGCGGTACGGGAGAACCATCTGTCCGAAGCGATATACCATCGTCTTCGAGTATTACGTGCAGTATTACAGCATCATAGGCTTTGTCTGTATTGTGTCCGTGACGTTGCCAATCGCTCGAACGAATATGAAACTCTACATTCCCAGCCCAGACGATATCACCTATTTTCACTTTGGCGTTGAATACGTCAGCACCGGCGTCGGTATTCAGTTGTCCGGTATCAATTATCTCCACACTCTGCCCATCGGTAGTATACTGCTTGGAATAGAACAACTTATTGAACCAAATATACTGTAAAAAATATTCTTTCATAAATACATATTTAGACACAAACGATATATTTACTTGACAATAAACGCCTTAAGACAATTCTAATTCTCTGCGTTCAGGATAATTGTTTCGGAAATATTCGAACCTCTCGGGATTGTTTTTAAGATTTATCGAATCTCGCTCTATATCATAGTTTTGAATTAACGTCCGTAGGAGCTGGCTGCCTTGTGCCATATTTGTCTGCTTGGGACTAAGCTTTGTTTGCACAGCTAAACCATTAAGAGAGAAATACTCCGAGATAGCATTGATACACATAGCAGTAGCATTTGCCTTACCATCGGCAGAATAGCCCGCTATATGTGGGGTAGCTATGAATGCTTCTTTAAGAATGTGGCTATCAATATTCGGCTCGCCCTCCCAGCAATCTATGGCAAAACCACCGATTTGTCCATCTCTATATGCCTCTGCCATAGCACGTTCGTCGACTACACCACCTCTTGCGGCATTTACGATAAGCGGTCGTTTGGTACATCGCTCGAAAAAAGCGGTATTCGCCAGATGATACGTCGGAAAATTGCCTTCGTTCGTTAGCGACGTATGGAAAGATATAACATCGCATTGCTCGGCTATATCGCTCAACAAAACAAAGTCGTGCCTCACACCACTCTGCTCCAACGGAGGATCATTCACCAACACTCTGATGCCTACTCTATTAGCTATATACTCTACTGCCTTACCGACAAAACCATATCCTACTATTCCGAGTGTGAGAGTCGAGATATCGAGTCGTTTTTTTGCCGTCCACATCGCCAAAACCGAGCCGATATACTGAGCCACCGAGGAGGCATTGCAGCCACGAGCAACAAAAACTTCAATACCTGCCTTACGACAAAAATCCATATCGATATGCTCGTATCCGGCAGTGGCAGTGGCTATCATTTTGATATTAGTATCGAGCAGCAACGCCTTGTCGCATTTGGTACGAGTACGTACAATCAACGCATCTGCCTCTTTGACAGACAGATGGTCTATGTATGCCGAAGGCAAATACTCTACCGAGCAGACACCTTCGAAAACACCTTCGATAAACGGGATATTATGGTCGATAATTATCTTCATATATGACGATTTTTTTTGTAAAAATACATTTTTTTCCGCAACCACAAAAAAGATGTAATTTTGCACCCGAAACAACAGATACCTCGATGCCCCAGACAAAGCAATACGGATTCCCTAAATCAGAACATTTGGTAGGCAAAAAAAATATAGCTTCTCTCTATGCCAAAGGCAATAAGCTATCGGAACCGCCTCTGCTTCTTATATATACATTTACCGATGCGGCAGAAAGTGCAAGAGTGCTTTTCTCGGTACCCAAAAGGTATTTTCGACATGCCTCAGCCAGAAACAGATACAAACGGTTGCTTCGGGAAGCGTATCGGCTCAATAAAAGTATTATAACAGAGAGTCTTAGTGGCAGACCATTCGGTATCGATATGGCGATAACGGTTACTAATACGGAAGTGCCTAATTTCGTCTCTACCGAACGTAATATCATCAGTTTACTAACGGCATTGGCAACAAAAATATATGAAAAAGATATCTAAAATACTATCCTCCATACTAATATTGCCCATCGTCTTTTATCAGAAAGCAATATCGCCAATGTTGCCTGCAAGTTGCAGATATACACCCACTTGCTCGCAATACGCAATAGAGGCTATACGAAAGCATGGCATCGTCAAAGGTAGCTTTTTGGCTATCAGGCGAATACTGCGTTGCCACCCGTGGGGAGGGCATGGTTACGACCCCGTCCCCGATTGATTGTTGTCGGGTAGCCGCATAATCAACTTTTTCAGTTGACGCTTCGATACATTACCGAGATCGAGTGTAAATATCTCATTCTTAGGCAGAAGCTCTGATATATTATGTGTCGGTGTCTTGCTATTGTAAGGACAAGAGTCTATACACGAATCACATCCCCATAGCCGATTGCCTATAAATGGTTTAAGTGTATCGGGGATATCGCCTTTGTGAGTCTTGTTCAGATACGATACACAACGGCTTGCATCGAGTATATGCGGTGATACTATCGCTTTCGTAGGACACGCCTCGATACATCTGTTGCAATTACCGCATAGGTCGGGTTCTATTTGTGTATTGTATTGTAGCGGAATATCCACAA
The DNA here is from genome assembly GCA_905372605.1 of Porphyromonadaceae bacterium. GTDB lineage: Bacteria > Bacteroidota > Bacteroidia > Bacteroidales > Paludibacteraceae > F0058. Next base: position 1,703 of record CAJPPQ010000065.1, on the reverse strand, counting down.
AAAGCGTCCCTATAAAGGTCATAGAGCCGTATTTACGATTTATAAGCAGCGAGTTTTTCCCTATCCACCCGAGCCCTGCCCTTACGGCGAGAGCCTTTTCGAGCACCGGCGCCGAATCGACAAAGGCAGTACCGGCGCATGGTATTATCTCCGTCTGTATATGCTTTAGTAGCCGATGAAGCATTTTCTTTACTACGAAGTGATAGTCGGTACCGTAGGCATATTTGGCTACTTGGGGGCGACCTGCAGGAATGGTACGCAACGGTTTATAATTGAGCAGAACCACTATTGCCGACTGAGCGTTTTCGACCAGCAAACTCGGGGCGAGCCGCAAGTCGAGATTATGCTCCATATAACTCATAGTACCATTGTAACCGCGTTGTAACCAATCAACAACGTAAGGTGCTTCTCTGTCCAACGGACGAGTATCGGTAACGCCACAAGCCGAAAAGCCTATTTTAAGGGCTGCCTCGATAATATCTGCCGTAATGCGTGTCGTATCTTTCATATATCGTACAAAAGTAATATTTCGATTACAACAGAGACAGACCTTATGGGTAAGATTGTAAATACACGCCCCCGTAAATAAAAAAGCTACCTTACGGTAGCTCTTTGTAATTACTTAGTTGCTTTGGTGGTATTGTTTATTTTCAACTCTTTCTTCACCAAGTCGGTAATATCTACCGCTTTTGGAGACTTGTATAGTACCGTATTTTTGTCGAGTATCACCAGAAAGTTATTCTTGGCACCGACAGACTCAATCGCCTTCAACATACGCTCTTGAACAGGTTTGAGCAGCGTAGCTTGCTTTTGCTGTGCATCTTGACGTATGGTACGTACCGTAGTCTCGTAGCGTTGATACAAGGTCTGAATTTTTGCTTCTTGGTCGGCTTTCATAGTGGCAGTAGCATTAGCTTTCATCTGTTCGTATTTAGCCTCTTCACTTTTGATTTCAGCTTCCATATCTTGCAGATACTTAGTATTCTGGGCATTGTAATCTGCTATCTGTTTTTCGATATCGGATATTTCCGGCATATCCATCATTATCTGTTCTGCATCGATATATCCAATTTTAACCTCTTGCGAAAATGCCACGAAAGGCACTACCAATACCAATAGTGATAATAAAATTTTTTTCATTTCTGATTTTATGTCTTTTTTAAATTGTTGATATACTTGATTTTCTATTTTGAATATCCCATTGCCGATAATACTTCGTCGCTAATATCAATTTTTGGAGATGCAAAGATAATACCTATATTTGAATTTTTATCAATTATAAGGTCGTATTTTTTTGTATTACTTAGCTCTTGTATAGCGTTGTATATTTCGTCTTGTATAGGTTTTATCAGTGCATTACGTTTTTTGAATAGTTCGCCTTCGGCTCCGAAATATTGCTTTTTCTTTTCGTTTACTTGGCGTTCTTTTGCAATAATGTCGTTTTCACGCTGTTTTTTCATCTCAGGAGTAAGAAACACAAGCTCAGTCTGATAGTTTTTGTACATTGTCTGCACCTCTGTCTGAATAGCCTCTACCTCTTTCTGCCACTTAGCAGAAAGTTGGTTCAATTGATCGTTTGCCGACTCGTATTGAGGTATGGCTTTTAGTATATAATCCATATCTATAACAGCTACTTTCTGTGCATTCATACCGACGATACCCGAAAGAATCATCAATGAAATCATTAATACTTTTCTCATAAT
>CAJPPQ010000064.1 GCA_905372605.1 Porphyromonadaceae bacterium | reverse complement strand
TAGGTACATCGACTTGGGGATTTGGCGAATTGCAAGACTCGTCTTGCAAATCGCCAAATCCCCAAGTCGATGTACCTAAAATAAGGTTATCGAACTTTTCCAAATCTTCTTTTTTTGCTTTCGATACTTCAAAAATCTGAGCATCGGCACCTAATCCTTTTTGAATCTGTTTTGCTACGGTTTCGGTATTACCACTCGACGAACCGTAAAAAATTCCAATACTTTTCATTGTTCTGATTTTTTAATTTGTTATAAGGTTTCTATTATCTACAAAATTATTATCTTATCTATCCGTATACAATCGCACGAAGTGAGTATTTTATATTGCTTTTTTCACTATCGATAGCGATAGGTACTATTTTTTCGTTTGACTCAAAAATTTCTCCACATCAATAGCCGCTTTACAACCCGAAGCTGCAGCCGTAATGGCTTGTCGGTAGTGTGGGTCGGCTACGTCGCCTGCCGCAAATACACCATCGATATTGGTACGAGTCGATGGCAGCTGTGTCTTGATATATCCCGCTTCGTCGGTATCGATATATTGCTTGAATACATCGGTATTGGGGTGATGTCCGATGGCGAGGAAAAATCCATCTATCTTTATATCTACCTGTTTTTCATCGGATTCGCCTTTACGATAAACGAGGTGAGCCTCCTCTACTCCACTCTGTCCGCCGAGACCTATGGTCTGGTGTTCGAAAAGGACTTCTATATTTGGAGTCGCAAAAACACGGTCTTGCATTACTTTAGATGCTCTTAGAAACGGCTTACGTACAATGAGATAAACCTTTTCGGCAAGCCCTGCAAGATATATTGCCTCTTCGCAAGCGGTATCACCGCCACCTACGACGGCAACGCGTTTTTTGCGATAGAAAAAGCCATCGCAAGTAGCACACGCCGATACTCCGCGACCGGCATACTTAGTTTCGTCGGCAAGTCCGAGATATTTTGCCGATGCTCCGGTAGCTATTATTACGGCATCTGCCTCGATATTAGTCTGTCCGTCGATTTCTACCTTGAAAGGACGTTGCGAAAAATCTACTTTCGTCACCACACCGCTACGAATATCGGAATTCAAACGAAGCGCCTGATTTTTTATATCTTCCATCATATCAAATCCTTGTATCCCATTAGGATAGCCCGGAAAATTCTCGACCTCAGTAGTCTGCGTAAGCTGCCCACCCGGCTGTATCCCTTCATATAAGACAGGACTCAGATTGGCACGCGAGGCATAGATAGCAGCAGTATAACCCGCAGGTCCGCTCCCGATAATCAAGCATTTCACTCGTTCCATATTACTTATTGTGTTTAGGTATATCTTGTGATTAAAACTGCACGGCAAAGTTAATAGATTTTTTTCAATCTGCCTACAAAATATTTTCGGTAAAGTATACTCTTCGCACACGAGGCGATATCGAAGCAAGCACTTCGTAAGGTATGGTATCGAGCTGTCGGGCTATCTCCGAAAATGGTCGTTCGGAACTGAATACCACTACCTTATCGCCCTCTTTCACATCTATATCAGATACGTCGAGCATAAGCAAATCCATACATATATTGCCGATAATGAAGGCTTTATGTCCGTCGATAAGCATATAACCGATGCCGTTGCCAAGCCGTCGATTGATACCATCGGCATACCCGATAGGCACCAAAGCGATACGTTTATCGGTATCGACCTTCCCCCTTCGGCTGTAACCGACTGTCTCTCCTGCTTTTACATCTTTTATCTGAATGATCTTCGTATACAGCGAACATACGTTTCGCAGATTGTTGGCTGAGTCGGCCGACACGCCCCATAGCCCCACGCCGAGACGCACCATATCGAACTGGTAATCGCTAAAACGCTCTATTCCAGCCGAATTGAGTATATGTTTTATGACCTTATATCCGAGAGCACTCTCGAAACGTTTCGCGATACTGTCGAATAGCCGTATTTGACTCATAGTAAAGTCGTTCATCTCGTCAGAGGTCTCGTCGGCAGCAGCTAAGTGCGAGAATACCGACATCACTTTCAGCTCCGTATGCGATGCAAAAAAATCGATAAGCCGCTCTAAATCGCCCTCTTCAAATCCGGCGCGGTGCATACCCGTATCTATTTTTATATGTACGGGATAATCGCGTAGTCCGAGCGAACGAGCAAATTCCGCCACGAAATTCAGTATCCGAAAACTGCATATTTCGGGCTCGAGCTTGTACTCAAATAGCTGATAAAGCGAACTCTCCATAGGATTCAATACCACGATAGGCATCCGTATACCACTCTGCCGAAGCTCAACACCCTCATTTACAAAGGCTACTCCGAGATAGTCGCAACCATAGTGCTGCATAGCCAGAGCCACCTCTATCGAACCGCTACCGTATGCCGATGCCTTCACCATACACATAAGTTTGGTGGTCGGCTTCAGCTTCGAGCGGAAGTAGTCCATATTGTGAAACATAGCATCGAAATCTATCTCCAGAGACGTATCGTGCGGTAGATGTTGAAGATACATACGGATACGTTTAGGGTCGTACTCGGGCGAGACTTTGAGCAAAATGGCTTTGTTTTCAAACGAACCGATTAGGTCGGAATGCAGAAACTCTTCGGTCGTAGCGAAAAAATGTTTTCGCTGTACATCAAACATCTTTGCCCTACTCTTAAGCTCACTGCCCAAAAATACCACTTCACTTACGGCACCGCTTTTGAGGAATTTACTTAGGTTGATATAAAACATCTCGGCAACCAATTCGTCGCCCTCTATATCGCTTACTATCAATACTCGGCTTTTGTCTTGATTGGCAAGCTGCTGCTCGAGGAAGCCGATAGTGTGTTTTGTAAGCGAGGTAAGGTCTGATGTAAAGTTGTCGCTAATAAGCAGACAACCATTGACACCTGCCTCTATTTCTATTCTCGATTTCATCGGATAACAATCATTTTATTCGTTTCTAAACACAAACACTCACCAGTAGCTGCCCTGCCGAATATCCGACAACCTCTATATCGGTATCATATGCAATAAATCGTCCGTGCTTGCTAATGGCATCGTACACTCTGCCGCCTATATCGACCTTGCCAACAGGACGCAAATCGGAGACGGCGACTCCTCTCTGCCCCACGAGCGAAGGTATATCGTCGGGCACACCTATAAAACCGTCGGCACTCTTTTGGCTGGCAAGCAAAGCAAATTTTGCAAATACACCTTTACTGCCTATCTTATGCGATAGATAAAGCATCAGGGCAAATCCTGCGATAACTCCTATCGTTACTGTAAGTATTACCGAACTCAGATGTGTACCGGCTACTCTCCGAAAATCGAATACGTCATTATCGAGCAAGGCAAAAGTAAGCGAGAAAATTATGAGCAATATACCGCTTATTCCTGCTATACCGAAGCCCGGAATAACGAATATCTCTACCGCAAGCAATAGCATACCTACTACAAAGAGTATTATCTCCCAATTGGCAGCGAGCCCATCGATATACAAAGGAGCAAAATAAAGCAGAGCCGACAACACAGCCACAGCCAACGGGAAACCTATACCCGGTTGTTGCAGCTCGAACCATATACCGCCTATAATGAGAACAATAAGCAAACCTCTGACGAAAGGACTTGTAACGAAGCCTTTGATATTGTCCCACACACTGGGAACGAACCTATGAATAGAATATTCGTCGATATGTTCGACTTGCAAAATTTGCTCTATACTCTCGGCTTGCCCTTCGCAATAACGGTACTTTATGGCTTCTTGTGTGGTAAGAGTCAATGTCTTGGTAGAGTCGTCGATATCGGGAATAATAGTATTGGGGTCGACCATAGCTTCGGCTATGAGAGGGTCTCTATACCAGCCACCGATAGAGTCTCGCCCGTGCGACTCGGCTGCAGCACGCATTATAGCTCGCATATACGACTGATATTTGTCGGGCATTGCCTTGCCGTCGATACCGTCGACCACTGTGGCAGCACCTATACGACCACCCGAACGCATATAAATCTTATCGCAAGCAATAGCTATCAATGCCCCTGCCGAGGCGGCATTGTTGTCGACAAAAGCAATGGTAGGCAACTTGCTTTTCATCAGCAACGTAGCGATAGAATCGGCATATTGCAACTCTCCGCCATAAGTATTGATAGATACGACGAGCAGGTCCGAATTGAGCGATACGGCTTCCGACATACCTTTACGGGCATATATCCACATTCTTGAATTGATATCGCCGTCGATAGTGATAACAAAAATATTTCTATTTACCTCTGAAGCGAGCAAATTGATACCCCAAAACACAAGTAAAAACAACAAAAATACTTTTCTCATAAACACAAATCTTACGTTATGGGAGTAATATTATTTATATTGAGCATATTAGCCTCACACTATATTTTGAATAATATTTTTGCGAAACTAAAAAAAATATACTACTTTTGCAACTCAAAAATATGGTGAGTGTAGCTCAGTTGGTTAGAGTAGCGGATTGTGGTTCCGTTGGTCGTGGGTTCGAGTCCCATTACTCACCCGAAAATTAATAAAAAGTACCTCTATTTGAGGTACTTTTTTGTTGTTGGTCAATAGTTTCTCCTTTTCGGAGGCTGTTTTTTTCTCTTTTTTTACCATTAAATTTTATACCATTATTATTATTTTGCTATCTAAAAAAGAAGCATTATTTTTGTAACCTATTTTCTTCTATAAAAATAAAGAATGAAATATAGCGAACTCCACAAGAAGTTGAAAAAGGCAGGGTGTTACCTTACCGGAAAAGAGGTAGCAGGACACCCTCAATGGTATAGTCCGATTACAGGGATAAAATTCCCTACAAGCCATCATAACTCCGAGGAGGTAGCACGAGGCACACTAAAAAACATATTAACACAGGCGGGTATCACACTTTAATACTCTGCCACAATAAACTATAAGACAATGAATAAGATAAAGGCACACATTGAATGCAATAAAGCAGGATGGTATTCGGTCTATATCGATGGAATACAATTGCCGTTTGGAGTACTAGGCGAGGGTAATACGGCAGAAGAAGCAAAACAAGATTTTTTGGCGGTTTACCAAGCAATGAGGCAAGATCACTATGAGGCTACAGGCCAAAATGTAGAAGTAGAATTTGAGTTTGTCCTTGATGCGTCGGCATTCTTACAACAGTACAAGGGAATCATATCTATAACCGGTCTTTCTCATATTACGGGCATAAACAAAGTGCAACTTTCGCAATACGTATGCGGTAGACGGCACCCATCGGCTAAGACACAAGAAAAAATCAAACAATCGGTAATATCGTTTGCCGATAGATTGAAAGCCGCATTTATATAAAGGAATATCGTTTTTGTATTAAAAACACACCTTATACGATATCTCAGAAAATTATCTTTTTTATATAACTAAAAATCGGTAATAATCTCGGCTTTACCGTAATAAATTCGGGTTCGAGGTGGAGTCGGGCTACGCCTACTGTCTCAATGGTAATTTAACTCTTACCTTTTTTTGTTTTCCGCAAGAATATACGGCGTATCCACAAATAATATCCTGTCAGCGGCAAAGTAGCTCCAAACATCGCCGCAATAAAATATATCAGACGCACCCAGAATCCGCCCCAGCTGCCTGTATGCAGCGAGTAGACCCAGCCACGCAACTTGCTGTTGTTCGATGTGTTTTTATAGAGTTCTACCGAAATAATAGCGCCTGTTGCCGTGTCGAACTCGTAATAATCCGAAGCTCGTCTGTTGCCGCAATCGCTTATTCGGGCTCGTACCTCGTCGGAACTAATGCTTAACTCCACGTAGTTTGAGCGTTGTTTTACTGCGTCGAAAACCCTCTGCCACACAGCGAACTGCGTGAGTGTCGTCGTATCTGTCGGTTCGTTGGCGGCTATATCAAACGAGTCGTTTTCTGTCGTCGAGAGTTCATTTTTCTCGGGAGCAAATATACCATAGAAAGCGGTGCGATACCAAGGGAATGCCCACGTGAGCCCCGTAAGAGCCATTACCAGAAGCAATAAGGCAATGTATATGCCACCTGCGACGTGGAGGTCGTACCATAGTCGGTGCCACCCGTGCTTGACGCTTATCTTGAAGCGATTACCCCACGAACGACCTCGACGAGGCACCCATACGACAATGCCCGTGATGATAATAAATACGAATATGATAGTACTGATACCGACGATACGTTTGCCCCAGAAGATACCGTCGCCTTTGGGGCGGCTCTGCAAGAGGAATCGATGCAGTCGGTACATAACGGTGAAAAATGCGATGTCGGCGGGCTCTTCGCCGAGAATCTTACCCGTATACTGGTCGACAAAAACAGTTTTGCTCTCGTCGTCGCCGAAGTCGATATCTATCCTATAACTTTTTGAGGGATTGTCTTTTATGTCTATATAGGTTATTTCGGCTCCTTGCGGTTGGGTTGCCAGTATCTCGGGCAATAGAGACGTAAGCGGTCTGGCTCCACTTTCGAGGGGAGTAACATTATATAAATCAGGGTTTTGCCATTCAGTAAATTCGTTTTCGAATATAAGCATCGCCCCCGAAAAACATATTATAGAGATAAAGATACCTACTACTATTGAGAGTATTTGATGTAGAGTTTTCGATAATTTTCTCATTATTACTGCTTTTTTGGAACTTGAAATTAACAAAGAATGTTTCGCTTCGAAATGCGGTACAAAGTTAGGTATAAATTACCATTATTACAACTATATTTCAAAGGCTGTAACGGTAATATACGGGTATTGAGGTTTACACACGAAGGCGCCCCCGTAATCAAATCATTACAAAGCAAAAAAAGACTACCTCTCTCTCTGAGCGATAGTCTTCTTTATGATAAAACAGGAGA
>CAJPPQ010000063.1 GCA_905372605.1 Porphyromonadaceae bacterium | reverse complement strand
AGAGCAACGGACTGAAAATCCGTGTGTCCCTAGTTCGATTCTTGGAGGCACCACCTCAAAAATAAACACAAACTTTTTCATGAGAAAGAGCTTTCCCGAGAGAGGGTTAGCTCTCTTTTTTGTAAAAAATGCTTGAGTTATCTATCGTTATAATGTTTCCGCGCAGATAAAGATTATCGTCGATAAAATAATTTAGATTAACTTTGCAGGCTCATGAACGAAAAGCCAATGTTGAAGATACTCAGAAGATATACGATGCCTATATCCATATTGTTGGGGATGGTGGGTTACAAATGGTTTGGATACTTGCATTTTCTTACTCCTTACCTTATTTTTTCTATGTTGTTTTTCACTTTTTCCAAAATAAATTATGCTCATCTTCGTCCATCGATACTACATCTTTGGCTTATACTTATACAGTTAATTTTCAGTATTGTGGTATTCTATCTTCTACGTTCGTTCGATATACTCTTGGCTCAAGGTATAATGATTTGTATCTTTTGCCCTACGGCGACGGCAGCGGCTGTCATCACCCAAAAACTGAAAGGCAATATCGAATTTGTAGCATCTTATACGCTGTATGCAAATCTGGTGATGGCTGTATTTATACCGCTTGTATATCCCATTATGCAGCAAAATAACTCCAACATAGGATTTTTCTCGCTGTTTATGAAAATATTCAGTATGATATTTCCACTGCTTATATGTCCGTTCCTATTGTCTTTTGTTATCAGACGTTTACCGAAAATCAACGATATAGTAGCGAAAAACAGCGGATTGGCTTTCTATATATGGTCGTTTTCGTTGATAATAGTTATCGCCAAGCTCACGAAAAATTTCATCGAAGACCAAGTTATAGGTCTGTCGGTGATAGCACTTATGCTGGGAGCGTTGGTTGTGTGTCTGTTACAGTTTTTTGTTGGTAAACTTGTTGGTAAACCGTATGGGCAGACCATAGCTGCCGGACAGGCACTCGGACAAAAAAACACTATATTTGCTATCTGGCTTGCAAATAGTTATTTCAATCCTGTGGTAGCGACAAGTGCGGGAGCTTATATTATTTGGCAGACTATATTCAATACGATTCAAATTTATTTGGTAGAAAAAAACGAGTGATTTTTTACTCCTCGGAATCTTTTAATTATCTGTATTATACCAGAGAAAGACATTAATTTCGATTGTAAAAAGCATAGGTGATATAAAAAAAGTAGTGAAAAAGGTTTTTGTAAATAAAATAATTTTATAATTTTGCACGTTAGAACAATATTCTAAGAACGCAAATAAATAATGTAATAAATATTTCGATTATCTATGAAAGTTTCAAAAGGTATTTTAGGATTGGTATTGTTGTCTCTTGTGGTTGCAGGATGCGGTAGCAAGAAGTCGGGTTTAGGCTCTGACGGCTCGGAACGTACGGGTTGGGCTTACAACAAACCAAACAAAGGCTTTTTCAACGTAAAAAGTACTTACGACGGGATGATTCCTCCGGGCTGTGTCTACATAGAAACAGGTTCGTATGTAAAAGGACAAAACGAAGACAACGTATCTTCGCAGCAGAATGCAAGTAAACGCAGAGTTGAGGTAGCAGGATTTTTCCTCGACGAATTTGAGGTAACCAATATCAACTGGCGAGAATATGTAGCTTGGATGCAAGGTGTATATGCACACGACCCCAAGAAATATCTCGCTGCCCTACCCGACGAGACCGTTTGGCGTTCGGAGCTCGCATATAACGATCCGCAAGTAAAAAACTACTATTCGCATGTAGCCTATGGATACTATCCTGTGGTAGGAGTAAGTTGGGAGCAGGCAATGGACTATTGCACTTGGCGTACCGACAGAGCAAACGAAAGAATTCTCATCGATAGACGTTACATCGATTTCATCGATTTGGAAACGGTAAATGCAAATATCCAAAACGCCGAACCTAACGAATACGGTAAATTTATCTTCACCACCGCCAAGAAAAACGAATATATGAGAGAAAACGGCAGAGAAGAAAACATAGACCTCGACGGTGTAATATACGATGCCGAGTTTCGCTTGCCGACAGAGGCTGAATGGGAATATGCCGCTTACGGTGCCATCCCTCACAAAGAAAACTACGACGAAGGTATGACTTTCCCTTGGGCAGGCTATCAGCTTCGCTATATGGAAAAGGGTAAAAATAGAGGAAAATTCTTAGCCAATTTCGTAAGAGGACGCGGTGACCAAGTAGGTTTTACAGGCAACAATTCTATGACTGTACCTGTAGACTTCTATCTGCCAAACGCATACGGATTGTATAATATGGCAGGAAATGTAAACGAATGGGTGCTCGACGTATATCGTGCTACTACTGACGAATTAATGGACGAACTCAGTCCGTTCAGAGGAAATAATTGGGTATCGGATTCGGCTTATGCAGAGTCGATACTCGACAGAATGCCTCCTATGGAACAAGAAGTTCGCGACAGCATGCGTAGATATTTGGTAGACGATAAACAGTTCTATCAGAAAGGACGCGACGTAAGAGACTTCAAAGACGGAGACCTTCCCTCGACTGTAGGAGACTCGGTATTAATTTATGTCAATGCTACTCCTATCGAACAAGCTACTATGATATCGAATACCGCTCGCGTATACAAAGGCGGTAGCTGGAAAGACAGAGGTATATGGCTCAATCCGTCGCGACGTCGCTGGTTAGACCAGAAAGATAAAGCAAGCGATATCGGTTTCCGCTGTGCTATGAGTGCCGTCGGTGGTAAGAAGAATAGACGATAAAAGTTTTTTTTAATAGTTTATAATTAAGTTTGAGTGTCCTCTATCTGAGATAGAGGACACTTTTTCGTTTCCAAACATTATAGATAATACTATCTGGTATCGCTTATGGTAGAGGTATATGAAAAACTCATTGCATGTGGGTGGCTACGAATAAAAACGCAGTAGCAGCCTATTTCCCGAAAAAAAATAGTATATTTGCATCCTCGAAAGCAAAACTTATTAATCACATAATCCAAAATCATAAATCCGATATGAGAAGAAACATATTTATAGTAGTCTCGCTGCTTGTATTTATAGGTCTTTCGGCTCAGAACATAAGCAAAGACTATTTGGCGTACATTGAGCAATACAAATCGTTAGCGATAAAAGAGCAATATCGGCACGGTATCCCGGCGTCGATAACAATGGCTCAGGCTCTCATCGAATCTAACGCAGGTAGAAGTATGCTAGCCGTCAAAGGCAATAACCATTTCGGTATCAAGTGTGGCAGCAACTGGTCGGGTAAGACTATAAACAAAGACGACGACAACATCCAAGAATGTTTCCGCTGGTACAACAAACCGATAGAGTCGTACGAAGACCACTCGCTATTCCTCAAACGCGACCGCTACGCTTCGCTCTACGATATTCCGCTCAAAGATTACAAGACGTGGGCAAGAGAACTGCGGAGGCTCGGATATGCTACCGACGTAAACTACGCCGATAAACTTATCAAAATCATTGAAGATTATGGTCTGGAAGAGCTCGTATACGAAAATTTCAGCAGCACTACAGACAATACCGACAGACGCTCTAAGACGACAGTCGAAGCTGAAACAAAGACTAAAGACCCCATTGGCAAAAGACATTCGAGCGGAGTAGTCGACTATTCAGACCTACTGAGTAAGACGCGAAACAACGGCAGGACGTGCTACATACTCAAAAAAGATGCCACAATGGCACAAATAGCCGCCTCACTCGATAAGACAAACATAAAGTTTATGCTATACTGCAACGATATGTACGAAGACTTCACCCTGCGTGCCGGCACATATATATATTTGTGCAAGAAACGCAGCAGCGGCGACTCTTCCATTCGCAGCTACAACGTACGTATCGGCGACTCGATGCATTCGGTAGCCCAAAGGTACGGCATTACACTCAAAGCATTGTACAGCATCAACAACCTACCTTACGGCACACCCGCCACCGACGGAATGACGCTATTTTTCCATAAATAAAGAATAAACGATTGGAGATGAAAAGGTTACTGTCGCAACTGTTGTTAATAGTGTCGCTATTGGTATCGACCTCTGCCGCCGCCCATACGGAGCTATCCGACAAGGCATACATTTCGCTCCTTACATGCGAACCTTCTACCGCCATTTACGAGCGTTTTTGGCATAGCGCCATCAGGGTTTGCGACCCCGCAAACGGTATCGACAAAGCTTACAACTACGGTATATTCGACTTTGATACACCATTTTTCACCGCCAAATTCGTTAAAGGTGCCACCGACTATATACTCGCCGTATACGATACGGACGACTTCGTCGACAGCTATATGGCTCGTCGCTCGACGATATACGAGCAGATACTCAACCTTACCGCCGACGAACGCCAGACGCTCTACGATGCTTTGGAAGAGAATGCTCTGCCCGAAAACAGAACCTACCGCTACAACTTCGTCTACGACAACTGCGCTACTCGCGTGTATTTTATTATAAAAAAGGTACTCGACCGCTACGGCACGACTATGATAATCGACTATCCGTTTCGTCCCACTACTTACCGCGCTGTATTCGAGCAGTTCCTCGGACGCGACAATTGGCAGCGATTCGCCATAGACATCGTAATAGGCGAGCCTGCCGATAGGCAAATATCGCCCGACGCTCTGATAGCTTTCCCAAAGTATACGATGGAGTTCGTGGCTAATACACAGCTTACTACCGATACATTATCGGTACCGTTAGTTGCCTCCGCGGGAACGATATGTCGCTTCCCTACGGCGAAACCTTCGGAGCATTCGCTCCTCCGCCCCACGTTTGTATGCTCGCTGCTGATGGTGGTAGTGATATTTCTGTCGTTTTGGTGCTGGCGTATAGATAAATATTTCGCTATCATAGACTTTGTCTTGTTTTTCGTCTTCGGACTTATCGGTACGGTAGTGTTTTATCTTATGTTTTTCTCGGTACACCCTTTGGTATCGCCAAACTACAATCTACTCTGGGCAAATCCGCTGATGCTCGTATTCTCGCTGTTGATTCTGAACAAGAAATGGAGGAGACATCTATCGTATTTCGCAATATTCAATGCACTTACTACTATTATTGCTATAATAATATTCGTGCTTCGCATACAAGTAATGCACGCCTCGTTCCTTGCTCTTATGGCTATGATGCTGGTACGTTCGCTGATGTTTTTCCAACAAAATTTCTATAAGAAATACCAATAATGCGTTACCGTCTGCTGTGGCTATTGTTTTTTTTGTGTAATAATATTCTATTTGCACAAACGACCGACTACAACAAACCCAAGCTAGTGGTAGCCATAAATATCGACGGTCTGAAAAACGAACACCTCACTCTACTCTACAACAGACTTTCGGAAGGTGGCCTCAGACGTATCGTCGACGGTGGTATAAGCGTCGAAAACGTAGAGTTCAACTATATATCGAAGAATCCCCTTACCGACGTAGCGTCGATTCATACCGCTACTACTCCATCGAGACACGGTATCGTCGGCGACCGAATACTATCGGCTCTCGACAACGACTTCGTATCCGTTACCGACGACCCTGCGTATCACGGTATCTACTCTTCGTTGGGACGCTCGGCAAGCAACCTGACGGTAACAAACATTGCCGATATGCTCAAGATAGCAAGCCCCAAATCGAAGGTTGTCTCCATCGCCATCGACGCCGACAAAGCAATAGTAATGGGGGGCCACAATGCCGACGGAGTGGTCTGGATAGACAGCGAAGTAAGCATAGCCTCTACCGATTATTATAGCAAGATACCGGTCTGGGCTTCGTCGCTCAACTCCGCCAATCTTTTGGCAGACCTCATAAAAAAAGCGTGGCGACCAACCTATTCGCTGCATACGTATCTGTTCCCGCCTTTCAGCGTTGCCGACGGTTGTTTCTACAGTCCGCCGTCGGGGCGAAAGCCTACCGAGCTGATGGGGTCGTTCGTATACACTCCCTACGCCAATACATTAGTAAACGAGCTGGCAAAAAAGGCTATCGATATCGAAGCGCTCGGCACAGACAACTATACCGATATGCTATGCCTTGGATATAACGCATATACTGCGTTCGATAAGACGTCAGAACTTACTTGTGCCGAAAAGGAAGATATCTATCTGCGACTCGACAGAGATTTGTCTGAGCTGCTACGAATAATAAACGAAAAGGTTAAGACCGAACACACGCTTATAGTAGTCACCGGCACACAGTCGGAGGTGATTTCGGAGAAAACTCTCAGCGCCAGTAGGCTACCGACAGGCAAATTCGACGGCAAACGTATGATGGCTCTTCTCAATAGCTTCCTTATGGCAAAATACGGACAAGTGCGATGGGTCATGAACTATGCCGATGGAAATATATTTCTCAACAATACCGAAATCGACAATCGAAACGTCGACCGAGAGCGATTGTTCCGAGATATATTCATTTTCTTGTCGCAAATACGAGGTATATCGGCTATATACTCTGCCGAGCAGCTCCAAAGGGCAAACGGCGACAATGCCGATGTAGCCGTAAGGCTAAAAAATTATCTATGTCTCGGTCGCTGCGGCGATATTCTGATTTCGCTCTCTTCGGGTTGGGTCGATATCGATACAGATGGCAACGAGAGCAGAATATCTTCGTCGGCTCTACAGTACTCGCCTCTATTGTTTTACGGCATCAATCTCGAAAAGTCGAGAGTCGGCAGCCGACACTTCGTTACCGATATAGCTCCTACCCTCTGTAAGATAATGCAGATACCATATCCGAGTGCGTCGATAGGCAATGCTATTGTACTGAAAACACATAAATAGTGATTATGTTATATATACACAACTAAAATAATTATACATATATGGCTTCACAGGAAGAAATCTTCAAGAAACTTATTGCTCACTGCAAAGAATAC
>CAJPPQ010000062.1 GCA_905372605.1 Porphyromonadaceae bacterium | reverse complement strand
GATAAGTAGTTGTGATTATATTTATTATGTAATAAAAAAATGAATTGTATATGAAGAAAATAGTTTTTATAGCCGTTGTCGCTATTTTGTCGATATCGGCACAAGCTCAGAATATGTTTGATTATTATGGTCTTACTACTCCATCTATAAATGGTACAGCTCGTTATATGGCTATGGGAGGTAGTTTCGGAGCTCTCGGTGGCGATGCTTCGGCTATTGCCGACAATCCTGCCGTTTTGGGTATATTTCGTAGCAACGAACTTAGCTTTTCGCTGAATGTCAATCCGATACATACACGCTCGGCATGGAACACATACTCCATTGGGAGTGATAAAACTAAGGTGATAGCCAACAACCTTACTTGGGTACTCAACTTTCCTACTTACAGAGAGAGCGGATTTATACACTCCAATCTAAGTTTTTCTTTCAATCGTCTAAAAAATTTCGGTCGTAATGGGTATATAAAGAACTCTAATTCACAGTATTCGCTTACGTCGCTTATAGCAAATATGACCAATGGACTTACCGAAGATAAACTTAAGTTCGTGAAAAACACCTACGACCCTTACGACAATCCCGATGTGGGCTATCTGTCTGTCTTGGGCTACGAAGGTTATCTTATCGACCCTATTGCAAGTGGAAGCGACCAGTGGAAACCTGCTTTCGGAGGCGATATCAGCAGTAGTTATAAGTTTACCGAGAGTGGATATATCGATGAGTACAATTTTACCTATTCAGGCAATATCAACGATGTATTGTACTTTGGAACGGGACTCTCGATACAAAACTACACCCGAAGAGTCGAGAGCTATTACGAAGAGTTTTTCTCCGACGGCAACAACTTCTCGTTACATAATGCTACGGATATATCCGGTACGGGAGTCAATTTGGATTTAGGTATCATAGCGCGTCTATCGCCTACCGTACGATTGGGAGCCTCGTTCAGTACTCCTACGTGGTATTCGTTCTCTAAGGTACAGGCATCGGACATAGTATCAACGAAGATGTCGGCAGTGCATAAAACGCCTACATACGAGACTTTATACGGCTACACATCGCCTCTAAGGGTACAACTGAGTGCAGGATTCGTAATAAAACAACACACGGCGATAAATATCGACTATGTATTTATGGGCAATAAGATTCAGAGAGTAAAAAACAGTTCGGAAAAATTTCTGGCAAAATCCGAATTCGATACAGAAAACAACAATCTGAGAAAATACACTCTAAATACACATACAATAAGAGTAGGTGCCGAAACTAAAATATCTAAACACACAAAACTACGTCTGGGCGGCGGATATATGACTGCCCCCATAGCAAGCGGTGCTCAAAAAGACTTCAACCTCAATACGACTCTGACAGCTATGGAGTACTTTGTAAACAATCCGCAATGGTACGGTTCGTGCGGTATAGGCTTCCAATTCAGCAACTTCTTCTTAGACTTTGCCTATGTTTACAATAAACAGGAACAAGATTTCGTACCGTTTACCACCGACGATAGCTCATTTAAAGGAGCTATGACAAACCACAATCACAGCATCGTAACATCAATAGTACTGAAATATTAAATCACTTTTCATCTCTATAAACAAGCGACAAGTCGTTTTTAGTATCGGCTTGTCGCTTATTTAAGTTAGTCTCGTGTCTATCTGCTATTTATATCTCACCTTACGTATATAGATATATACTGCCCCCCAAATAAACAGTAATACTACCGGAAGCAATGTATTTAGTACCTGCCAAAATACTCTGTTGGAGGATATTTCCTGTTTGTCGAGCATACGAAGTTTTATACTACGGTTTCGGAGTTGTATCAGAGCATCGTCGTCGGTAATGGATAGCAATGAATTGACTATAAAGTTACTATTACCATAAGACTGTCCAGTATTGCGGTCGAGTCCGAGCGGTACTATCCCGATTTGTTTGTCGTTTGATTGCTCTATCTCGTTACGAATGATATCACCATCGGCTACTAATATCATCTTATTACTGATACTCTTGTCTTTACGTGGGAGTAAATTCACTAAATTTTTAGGAGCCTGCCGATGCATAAATATACTCTGAAACTGTCCTTTCATAAGCACACCGATGGGTAGAAATCGCGCATTTACAAATGTTTTGGGGTCGATATTGGCTATATTTCTAATATCGATATTTGTTGGAGCCATATCCACATGCGATGCATTCGACGTAGCAAGCAACACATCCATAGCAATTCCGTTTTCGAGGCTTACTTGCTGCACAAACGAAGGAAACTCGGTCTTTACGTTCATTAGATTCTTGGTTATTGCATTTTCGGGCGAGGTCATCACAAGAGGATAGTAGGTAAATGGCATCTGTTCGAATATGGGCGGCTCGCCCACTGTAGCCACATTTATAGGCATATACAGACACTGCATATCTTGTATTACAGAGGCTTCGAGCCTTGCTCCGTAGCGAAAAAGCATATCGTTTAGGTTGAGGTCGAGGGGCATAACAGGCGAAACACCGCTCTTGCTCAACTCTGATGCAGAATAACTTACAGCATCGAGCAGCCATATCACTTTGCCTCCGTTCATTATATATTGGTCGATTATAAATTTGTCGGACTCCGAAAATGGCTTTGTGGGCTTTGCTATGATCACGGCTTTGTAGTCTTTCAGAGCCGATGCGTCGTCGGCCAACGTACCTCTATCTATTTGAAAATACTTATGTAGCTGCTCCATAATAGAGTACGTATGCAATTCCGATAGTTCGCCGTGCCCTTCGAGGAATACTATCTTATCGAAACTCTTTTTGCCCAATATGTTTATTGCTTCTATGAGATTATATTCGAGTTCTTCGATAGCAGCATTCACGCTCTGCTCGCCACTCTTCATCGCCGTAGGTTTCATTAGGCATACCGGCAGTGTATCTCCGTTCATTATTATCTCTGCCCAAGGGAATATAAGTGTCTGTGAGACTTTGCCTTGTGAGTCGCGTGTAGATATGGTTATGGGCGACATACCTCGTTCTTCGAGGTTATAGAAGTTTTTTTTACGTTCTTCGTCGCTTTTAGCAGCAGACGGATTGATATAACGATAAGAAATATTGTGCTTTGCATAAGCGGCAAACTCATCGAGCATATCTTCGATAGCACTCTTTAGGTGTGCTATATTTGCGTCGGCATCGCCTATGTATATATTGATATCGATTGGAGATTCAATAGATTTTAGTATGTTTTTAGAGGCTTTCGATATAGAGAAACTCTTCTCTTCGGTAAGGTCTATACGGAAGAAAAATATTTTCATAGCAAATAAGCAACATATTGCTATAGAGGCAATAGTAATAATATATGTGTGTATTCTCTTGTTTTTCATTTATCTATATAATATAAGATTTTATTTTACCGCTTGCTTGGGATACTCTATTCTCGAGTGGTATATATTGATAAGTTTCTCTTTTAGAACACTTTTGGCTATCTCTACATGCTTGAATGTCAGAGGCGACTCCTTGAACGCTTGGTCGGCTACCTGCCCGTTGATGATGTCGTCGACGAGCTTACCGATAGTCTCTTCGCTATACTCTTTGAGGCTTCGGGAGGCTGCCTCTACCGAGTCGGCCATCATAAGTATCGCCTCCTCTTTGGTCTGAGGCAATATCCCGTTGTAAGTGAATAGGCTTTTGTCGATAGTAACGTCTGGTGATTCGTTCTGAGCCTTGATATAGAAATATTTTACCACACTCCTGCCGTGATGCGATCTGATGAAGTTTATTATCTGTTTGGGCAAGCTGTTTTGTTCGGCGATTTTAACTCCGTCGTCGACATGCGATATTATTATTCGGGCAGCCTCTTGGTAGGTCAAGTCATTCAATGGGTTGAAGCCCGATACTTGATTTTCGATGAAACACATCGGATTTTTCATTTTTCCCAAATCGTGATACAATGCTCCTGTTCGAGCAAGCAAGGTATTTGCATTGATTTTCTGTGCTATAGCCGTTACAAGAGTAGATACTTGTATTACATGTTGAAAGGTACCCGGAGCCTTAGCCGAAAACTCCATCAACAACTTATTGTTAATGTTAGATAGCTCTACCAGAGTGACATCCGACAGATACCCAAACATTTTCTCGAATATGTATATCAATATATATGCAAATAGCAACAGCAATGCATTTATGGCAAACACAAGATAAGGATGCCATGTAAATACGAAATTACCCGTATCTATAATAGTACAACACGAATATATCAGTGCGTAAGTAATGAATATCGATAACGCACTACGCACAAGTTGCGCTCTGTGAGTCAGCTGCTTAAGAGTCGAAACAGCTATCATACCTGCCGGTATATGTAGCATAATAAATATAAAAGGCGACGGTACGAACAGTGCAACTATCAGAACCACTATGTTATGCACAAACAGAGCAGTACGCCCATCGAAAAATATACGGATAATGATAGCCATAAGTGTAAACGGTACTAAGTCTATCATATCGGGTTCATAATTCATTATTAGCGAGGCTGCTCCTATCACGATCAGTATCATAAGGATAATGAAAGCAGCGTTCTTGAGACGTATGAACTCGGGGCGGAAAAGTACCACATATACCACAAAAAGCGACAGCAATGCCGCTATCATAAATATATCGGCTATCGATACCAGACGATTGTCTTTGTCTGGAGCATTCTGCGAATACTCTTTGGCAAGCGAGTCTAATATCTTACCCTGCTCGTATTTTACAATCTCGCCTTTATCGATGATACGCTCACCAGCTTGCACCATACCGCTCGAGAGAGGAATACTCTTAAGTAGCTCATTGAGAGTTATATCTGATTTGTTTTTATCGACATTAAGGCTCACTCCGACTAATCGTGATACGTTGAGCGAATCGAGCCGAGAGGTAGATATCGGGTATGTAGACGATATATAATTAATTGCCGAAGAGGGTGTAAGTAGACTTTTCACCTCTACCTTACGCCAGATATTCGATGAGTCGCTGACGTTGATATATTTCAACTGCAACTTCTGGAAGTCGTCGTAGTCTGCCTGCGATATCACGCCTTTTTTATAGATGTTTTGAATGGCTTTTTGCAGATAATAGCGTGTCTCTCTATCGATAAGACTATCAGCCATAAGAGCGCTAAGAGCAGACTTTTTTTTGCTCAAATCGGCAATATAGTAAGGCACAAAAAAACGTTTTATACTGTCTCGCTCTTCCGACAGCTCCATTTTAGTCTTGTATACAGGGAAATCGAAAGGTGCCGTAAGCAGTTCGTAATGCCAAGGCTTGCCTACCTCGTATTTCTTATCGAAGTGTGTACGCTGTGGAAACATTTTGAATATCAAAAACGTAGTAACCACGAACATCAGTATATAGACAAGCGCTCTGGTATGTCGGTATTTGAATTTCATAACATATCGAACATTAATTGATTTTTAGATTGCAAAAATACAAAAAAAGATTGCTCTTTGTATCCGACCAACCTTTTCGTTTCGTTGCCGTTATTTCGTTTTTATCGAATCGAGAGTATATTTTTGGTCTATGATCATATAGTCTACTATCGTTTATACAAGTTACTTACATGTTTTTTTACAAAATAATTTCATCTGAGATATTGTATATTCGTTTTTTTTTGTAATTTTGCACTCCCGATTTTTAATCAGGCGAGTTGAATAACGTAAAAAATATGGAGAGATTCAGTAGCTCAGCAGGTAGAGCACATCCCTTTTAAGGATGGGGTCCTGGGTTCGAGCCCCAGCTGGATCACGGATAGTTGCCCTAATCATAGTGGCAACTATTTGTTTTTTATGGCATAGCCTTATATACGGCAATCATTTTATTGCATAGCCTTGTGTATAATCGGAAAAAATAGTGTAAATTTGCACTCATTTTTGCAAAAAAAGGACATTGTGTAAGTAAACAAAACAATTTAGTAATGAGACTATTACAGCAGAAACTAATAAAATACGACGCTCCACAGAAAACCAAAGAAGCCGGTATATATCCGTATTTCAGAGCTATATCGAGCGAACAGGATACGGAGGTCGTTATGAGTGGTCGCAAAGTACTTATGTTTGGTTCGAACTCATACTTAGGGCTCACCAACCACCCAAAAGTAAAAGAAGCAGCCATAGCAGCCACCAAAAAGTATGGCACAGGAATGGCTGGCAGTCGTTTCTTGAATGGGACTCTTGATATACACGTCGAGCTTGAACATAAACTGGCTAAATTCGTAGGCAAAGAAGAGGCGATAATTTTCTCTGCCGGTATGTTGGTAAACGTAGGAGTAATACCTGCTCTGACAGGCAAAGACGACTATATCATTTGGGATGAGCTCAACCACGCTTCGATAGTGGAGGGAGTACGACTGAGTTTCTCAAACACCATGAAATTCAAGCACAACAATATGGAGTCGCTCGAAAAACGTCTGCAAAGTTGTAACCCCGACAAAATCAAGATGATAATAGTCGATGGAGTCTTTTCGATGGAAGGCGACGTTACTAAGTTGGAAGAAATCGTAGCTCTTGCACATAAGTACAACGCCAATATCTATGTAGATGAGGCTCATTCTCTTGGTGTATTCGGTAAAAACGGTCAGGGCGTGTGCCACCATCTCGGACTAACCTCTGAGGTAGACCTCATAATGGGAACTTTCAGCAAATCGTTTGCCTCGATTGGTGGTTTCATTGCTACCGACTCTATTACAGCCAATTGGCTGAGACACAATGCACGTTCGTACATATTCAGTGCCTCGCCTACTCCGGCAGCTATGGGAGCCGCAAGTGCTGCCCTCGATATAATGATGAGCGAACCCGAACGTTTCGAACATCTCTGGCAGCTGACACACTACGCTCTCGAAGGCTTCCGCTCACGCAATTTCGAGATAGGACACACATCGACCCCGATAATACCTCTATTTATACGCGACAACGAAAAAACCTTTATGATTACTCGCGATTTGTTCGAAGAGGGTATATTCGTCAATCCTGTAGTATCGCCTGCCGTAGCTCCTAAAGATACGCTTATACGATTCTCGCTAATGGCAACACACACAATACCCCAGATAGATTTTGCTTTAGAGAAAATCACAAAAACATTCAAGAAATACGGTATTATCTAACTTCAAAAACGCAAAAGACAACCATTTATGAGTAAAGTAATAGTAATAGGAGCGGGAGGCGTAGGCACGGTAGTAGTACACAAGCTGGCACAGAATAGCGATGTCTTTACCGAAATACTGCTTGCGAGC
>CAJPPQ010000061.1 GCA_905372605.1 Porphyromonadaceae bacterium | reverse complement strand
CCTTTTATATTATTCCTCTTTTGATTACAATAACAGCCAAAGTTTAATATTGCAATGATAAGTAGATTAGAATTCTTGTCCGAGTACGAAAGTAAACTGGCTTCCACTTCTCGTATTAGAGCCGTAAGGATTGTCGAAGCCGTAGCCCCAGTCGAGACCGAGCAGACCAAATATTTGTAAGAATACTCTGAGACCTACTCCGGCAGAGCGTTTTATATTGAACGGATTGAACTGAGAGAAATCGCTCCAGCAGTTACCGCCTTCGACGAAAGCCAAAGCCCATACGACCGTACTTTGCTGCATCAGAATCGGATAGCGTAGCTCCATAGTAAGACGAGTGTAGATATTACCGTTCGATGTGCGTGTAGTAGGGTTGATAGGAGTCAGTGCTCCGGAATTATATCCTCTAAGTCCCACAATTTCAGTACCTGGCGACGAATAGGCACTCATACCGTCGCCACCCACGTAAAACTTTTCGAAAGGCGTACGTTTGTATTTATTAAAATATCCCACGAAACCGTATTCGACACGCGTCATAAGTACAAGTTTCTCATTACTACTAATGGGTGTAAACATTTTTGCAGAGAATTTCCATTTGTGGTACTCTACCCAGCGACGTGTCTCCTCTGCCGGCATATTGCTGTAATCCTTACCCGACAATAGTGAATAAGGCGGAGTAATGTTAAGAGATAGAGAAAACACAGAGCCTTTTCGAGTATAAATAGGGTTATCTATCGAATTGCGTTGCAAGGTGATGCCAAGAGAGAGATTGTTGGACAATCCGTTTTTGAACCCAAAATAGTAGTCATACCAATTTTTGAGGTTGTATTGCTGGTACGAAAGTTCGGTATACAACGAGAAATAATCGTCTGGCCATTTCAGACGTGTACCGATACCAAGCGAAGCCCCGAAAGTAAACATCCTTGTACCTGAATCGTATTCATTTGTATATCCGGCACCAGTAAGCCCGTTGTGGTAGTTGTATCCGTAATATGGATTAAGGTTATTGTTGAGAGCGTTTCTATAACGCTCGCTAAGCCCCGTCTGTATAGCATAGTATACGCTTGCCGACAGCGAATTAGGTCGTTTGCCACCAAGCCACGGTTCAAGAAACGATATACTGAAATTTTGATAATACCTTCCGCTCGCTTGAGCTCTTACGTTGAACGTCTGCCCCTCTCCTTGCGGAACGATACGGTAAGTCGACGGACGGAATATATTTTGTATCGCAAAGTTAGTGAATTTCACTCCAACAGAAAGTATAAGTCCCTGAGGCGATATACCTGCCGAAAACTCAAACTGGTCTGATGCTTTCGACTCGAGCGAATAATTGATATCGACAGTACCGTCTTCCATATTCGGCTGTATAAGGTCGCCTTTGTAAAGCTTCTCTTCGTCGAATAGTCGCAATTGAGCCAAATCTCTCAGTGAACGTATAAGGTTATTTTGCGAATATATATCACCGGGTCGTGTACGTAGCTCACGACGTATTACATGGTCGTATACACGAGTATTTCCTTTAATTATAACCTTATTGATAGTAGCCGGTTTACCCTCGTATATACGAAATTCGAAATTTATAGTATCGCCATCGATACTTTCTTCGACCGGATCTACTTGCGAGAACAGATAGCCATTGTCTTTATATAGCGACATCACTGCATCTTCGTCGCCATTGAGTCGCTTGTCGAGTTGTTTCTGATTAAACACATCGCCCTTGCGGATATTAAGATATGCCCCCAGTATCTCGGTGGGATATAATGTATTACCGCTCCAAGACATATTACCGAAATAGTATTTTTTCCCTTCGTTGACAGTAATGTATATATCTACGTGTGCCGAGTCTACATCCACTACGCTATCGCTCACAATAGCAGCATCGCGAAATCCTATTTCATTGTATTTGTCTATAATAGACTGTTTATCTACCTCATATAGAGAGCGAACGAATTTTTTAGTTTTGAAGAAATTGAGCAATGTAGGGCGATTGGTCTTTTTCATTGCATTGTCTATCTTAGTGACACTCAACGCAGTATTACCAGATACGATAATATCGTGAACCTTCACTTTATTTTTCTTATCGACCACTATATCAATATCTACCAGCCCTTTGTCCGTATTTGGCCGCTGAATTACTGCTACTTCCGTATTTTCGTATCCTTTATCTAAAAAGTAGTTTTTTGTGAGTACCTTTACTCTGTCGGTAAGGTCGGCAGTAAGGATGTCGTTTGTCTTGATATTGATTTTCTTTTCGATATCTTCCTGTTCCGATTTTTTTACACCCTGATATGTTATTGTTTTTATCTTAGGACGTTGGAGAAGATATATATTGAGCCAGATACTATCGTTCGATATCTTGTCTGCCGATATCTGTATGTCGGAAAAATATCCTTGTCGCCAGAAACGTTTGATTGCCGATGAAATAGCCTTGCCGGGTACCGATATCCTATCACCTACCGACAGTCCCGAAAATCCGATAATAATATAATTTTCATAAGTAAAATCACCTGTTACTCTTATATCTGCTATGGTATATTCTTTTGATTCATCGTAGCTTATAGTGCTGTCGTTTTGAGCCGAAAGTATTGTTGTACCCAACAACATAATAAACACGACGATATAATATTTTTTTCTAATTATCATTTACTTATTTATATGTATTATTGTTTCTTTACTGATTTTATTTGTTCGCTTGTCTTCCCGAATCGACGTTCTCTGTGTTGGAATTGATATATGATATCGTAGTAATCTTCTTTGCTAAATTCCGGCCAGTATTTTGTTGTGAAAAAGAATTCTGAATATGCTGCCTGCCAAAGCAAAAAGTTCGATATTCTGATATCGCCTCCTGTACGAATCACTATATCGGGGTCGGGTATATTGCTTGTAGTCAGATACTTCGAAATGAGACTTTCGTCGATACTTTCCGTATTTATTATCCCTTTTTCGATATCCGATACTATATTTTTTACGGCATTAGTTATTTCCCACCGCGAAGAATAGCTTAGAGCCAATACGAGAGTGAGTCCCGTGTGTTTACTTGTATCGGCAATACAATTTTGTAGTTTTATTCTCACATCTTCGGGCAATCTCATAAGGTCGCCAATGGCTAATAGTCTGACATTGTTTTTAATGAACGTCTCTCGCTCTTTTTCGATACTCTCGACCAATAGCCCCATTATACCATGTATCTCTTCTTGCGGGCGACTCCAATTTTCAGTAGAAAAAGTATATAGTGTAAGGTATTGTATACCAATTTCTACCGATGCCTCGGTAATACTACGCACAGTACTTATACCGCTCGTATGTCCAAATATACGGTCATATCCTTGTTGCTTCGCCCATCTACCATTGCCATCCATTACGATAGCGATATGCTTGGGCAGCAGCTCTTTATTTATACGGTCTTTTTGCACTGGGAAAAACTCAATTTTTTAATATCCCTGATAAAAATATTCTTGATGTCCATCTTTACAAGAAGGGCATATCTCCCAGAAATCGAATGATATATATAGGGCAGCGGTAGAGTACCAATCGTTGTTGTTCCACATCGATTTGGGCAGATTCAGCGGATTGTCGACGAGGTCGAAGTTATCGTTCCAGAGTGTTTTCTGAAAACTCCAATAAGCACCTAAATTCCACCTTTTTGCGAAACGCCATTTTACTCCTAATCCCATCGGAACTATCGGAGCGACATTGTCGTTGAAATACGACACTCCTAAACCTGCAAAAATATATGGAGAAATATTAGATGCCCCCGGTTCAAGCGACATTACTGCAAAATTGAAAAAATTGAATTCTGCAATCAGAGCGGCATCGGCAAAAAACGTTTTCACTTCTTTCCCACCAACATCACCTATACCGGCCATTCCGCTTGTAGTCTGAAACTTACTTTCCCAACGTCCATTAAATTTGTATTTTAGAAATGCTCCTCCGGTAGCCATAGTCTTATTGAATAGCTTCGTATTGACGTCGCCAAGATAGAAACTACCGCCTCCTAATGCACCTACTTCCATGTAATATTTTGTCCATTTGTATTTTTGGGAGTACACGTTAGGCATTACCACACAGACAATTAGAGCTAATAAAAACAATCTTGTGTATTTCATTGTGCAAAAATTTTTTACGTAAATAAAAAGCGATTTCAACACTAAGATAAGAACTATCTGCCTGCAAAAATACTATTTTTTCTATGAAACCGCGCCAATTTAGTTTTAAATAACGTTAATACACTACTTATCAGCTCAGTATGACTATTGTAGCAAGGACTATATTTTGTTTTTTACGGCAGCCCATATCAATGCAACTGCAACACTTACAACTATTATATACACAGGCGAAATCCTGAATACGACAATAGCCACCACTACAGCAATGGGTATCAGTGCAGTAAATAGTCCTATTTTTGCTTTTTTGCACATAGACAATACGGGCAAGGCTATAAGAGCTATCACTACGGGACGCACTCCATGGAATACATTGTTTACTACTGTATTATCTCTAAACTTTACAAAAAACATAGAGATTAAAAGTATTGTAATAAACGCAGGTAGACAGGTAGATATTACACACAATACGGCTCCTTTTTTACCGAAAAAAAGATTTCCCATCAATATCGAGATATTGACCGCCAAGATTCCGGGCGACATCTGTGCAATACTCAGATAGTTGTAAAAAGTATCGCAGTCGAGCCAACGATTTTTGGTTACCAGCTCGTTTTCGATAAGCGAAATCATCGCATAGCCTCCGCCAAAGGTGAAGGCTCCTATCTTGAAAAAAGTGAACAAAAGTTGTCGGTAGGTGGGTTTCATATCTACTACTATATCCGCCGTATATACCGGTATAAGACTTGATTAAATCATTCTTAGAGCGTTGTTTTCTTTAATTCGCATCTCTTGCTGTTCGTCGGCGGTTTTGTCGTTTTGTCCGCATAGGTGCAATATTCCGTGTATCATCACCCTTTTGAGTTCTTCATCGAAACTTACCGAATACTCTTTGGCATTGGCAGTCACCGTATCGACAGAGATAAAAATATCGCCGCTCAGAGTATCTCCTTCGCAGTAGTCGAATGTGATAATATCGGTATAGTAGTCGTGCTGAAGGAATTGTCTGTTTATTTCAAGTATTTTTTCATCGTCGCAAAAGATATAATTGATTTCGCCGATTTTCTTACCGTATGTATGAGCAACCTTCGCTATCCAATCAGAGAAGACATTCCTGTAAAACTTTGGTTTTCTGATGTTTTCGACGTGATATTTGATCATATTAGTTTTGTCGGTTTTTAAAGAAAAATATTTTTATCGTATTCTATATCAGAGAGATACAAACCACACGCATCTATCGATTGCCCTGCTTTCTGTCTGTCTTTTGCTTCGATGATACGCATAAAACCTTCGGCATCAATGCTGTGTTCGCCGACGAGAATAAGTGTACCGACGGTAGCCCTTACCATATCGCGCAGGAAACGGTCGGCTTTGATGGTAAATACCCATATATCACCTCTTTGCTCCCATTTGGCAATAGATACCTTGCAGTTGTTGGTTCGGGTATCGGTATGTAATTTGGAAAACGATGTGAAGTCTGTGTGTTCGAGCATTTTAGAGGCTGCCATATTCATTGCCTCGAAGTCAAGTTTACGGTAATGCCTGTAAGCCAAACCCTTGAGGAATGGATTTTTGTCGAAGTACAGCATATATTCGTAAGTACGGCTCAATGCCGAAAATCGAGCGTGTGCATCCGACTTCACCTTTACTATCCGACTTACAGAGATATCCCAAGGTAGCAAACTATTGAGCTGCCTACAAATAGCATCTGTATCGATAGGCAATTCGCAATCGAAATGAGCTGCCATATTGCGTGCGTGTACGCCCGTATCGGTGCGCCCCGCTCCCGTTATATCTATCTGTTTGCCTATTATGAGCGATAGGGCTTTTTGTACGACCTCCTGAACGGTAGTGGCATTCGGTTGTATTTGCCATCCGTGATAGTTTGAACCATTGTACGACAGATAGATAAAATAACGCATAAACACAGATACAGCGTTATATTAAGTACTCGGCTATCTGTATGGCATTTAGCGCAGCGCCTTTTCTGATTTGGTCGGCAACACACCAAAAAGCCAATCCATTGGGATTTGCGAGGTCTTTGCGTATTCTGCCCACAAATACAGCATCTTTACCTGTCGCAGGCAGAGGCATCGGGTATTGGCTGTGTTCGACGTCGTCGATAAGCTCTACCCCACTCGCTTTAGCGAAAGCCTTACGGGCTTCGTCGACTGATATGGGCTTTTCGGTTTCGACCCAAATACTTTCGGAATGCGCTCTAAAAGAGGGCACTCTGACACAAGTTGCCGATACGGCAAGGTCGGAATGCATTATCTTTCGAGTCTCGTGATACATCTTCATCTCTTCTTTGGTGTATCCATTGTCGGTAAATACATCTACTTGCGGTATCATATTGAATGCCAGCTGATGAGGGAATTTTTTCACAACCACCTCCTCGCCCAAAATATAATCCCAGCATTGTTCCCTAAGTTCGTCCATAGCTGCTGCTCCCGCTCCGGAAGCTGCCTGATACGTAGACACATATACGCGTTTTATATGCGATATGTCGTCTATGGCTTTCAGAGCCACTACCATCTGTATGGTGGTGCAGTTTGGATTGGCGACGATACGTCGCGGACAGAATTTAGCATCGAGGGCATTCACTTCGGGCACTACCAAAGGGACATTTTCATCCATCCTGAATGCCGACGAATTGTCTATCATTATGCAGCCAAATCGGGTAATATCATCGGCAAACTCCCTTGAAACGTCGGAACCCGCCGATACAAAAGCGAAGTTTATCCCTTTGAAGTCGTCACCGTGCTTAAGTAGCTGTACTTTATATGGCTTACCTTTGCAGTTATACTCTTTGCCCACACTGCGTTCGGAGCCGAAGAGTTTTAGGTCTTCGAAAGGGAAGTTGCGTTGTTCCAATATCTTAAGCAGTTCTTGTCCGACTGCACCGCTTACCCCTACTATTGCGATATTCATTATCTATTATTTTATTGTATTTGAATGCAAAATTACAAAAAAACACTCTTTCGTAATCCCAATGAATGTGTAATTTAATTGTTATCGTATAGACTATTGTATTTTCATATTAGCCCAAAATCACTATAATTAGGTATTGTAGATATTTATCACATACATTATTTTTGCAAAATTACTATTAGCACCCATATTGGGTATAATTTTCTAACAAAAAAATATAATGA
>CAJPPQ010000060.1 GCA_905372605.1 Porphyromonadaceae bacterium | reverse complement strand
GATCAGGCAGAACAGATACTGCAAGCGATCGAACAAGACGAGCGAGATGTACAAGAAAAACGAAAAATAAAAATGGGACAAAAGGCAAAAGTTGAGAAAGAGTGGTAACTTTAACTCACAAAAATCCATCAATTTTTTAAAACGAAATCTGAGAATATGAAACGTTTAATCTTCTGTACAATAGTAATATTTGTAACCATATCGGCAAAGGCTCAGAAAATAGAATTCAAAGCCACTGCTCCACAAACTGTAGTGGCAGGGCAGCCTTTCCAACTGCAATACTCTATAAATGACAACAATATATCGAAATTTAGTATTGCACAAATCGATGGATTCGATATACTGAATGGACCTACTTCGTTCGTATCGAGCAACTATTCGTTTATCAACGGGAAATCGACACAATCGGTATCTACTACATACACTTACGTATTGTCGGCTAAGAAAGAAGGAAACTACTCGATAGCTCCGGCTTCTGCAATGGTAAACGGCAAACAGCACAAATCAAACGCAGTGAATATCAAAGTACTACCTACCGATTCAAAACAGCAGGCTACACAGCAAAATTCCAGACGAAACTCAGGACAGGTATCGCACAATATAGGAGCCGAAGATTTGTTTATACGACCGATACTATCGAAAGCCACTGTACGAGAGCAAGAAATGGTATTGCTTACATACAAAATATACTACAAAGTCGACCTCGTAAACATCGTAGATATAAAGATGCCCGATTTCGAAGGGCTTATGACTCACGATATAGAAGTGAAGAAACCTCAAGATATCGAGAACTATAACGGTCAGAATTACTACACATCGATTCTAAAACAGATGCTTGTATCTCCTCAAAGAGCGGGCAAAATCACTATCGGCAATATGACCGGTACTGCTATCGTAAGGACACGCCAAGTAGTACGCGACCCAAATTCGTTTTTCGGTGCTTATAGCACGTATCAAGACGTAAAAAAACAACTTTCGTCGGGAATAGCCACATTGAACGTCACACCACTACCACAACCCAAACCCGACGATTTCGGCGGTGCGGTCGGTAACCTGTCTATGACATCGTCTATCAGTTCCGAAAACGTAGAGGCAAATAGCTCTATAGTGCTGAAAATAAATATAAAAGGAACAGGAAACCTGAAGCTTATCAAGACGCCTAAAATAGATTTCCCTACCGACTTCGAACAATACGACCCCAAGGTAGATAATAAATTCAACGTATCGACATCAGGTTTCTCGGGTAGTAAAACCATCGAATATGTCGTAATACCTCGTCATAGCGGACGATACGATATTCCGTCGACGAAACTGATATACTTCGATCTATCGACAAACAAATACAAAACATTATCGACAGAGAGCTACACCGTAAATGTATCGAAAGGCAAAGCTACCGCCGACTCATCTGCAACTACCACAATAGTTTACAACAACAAAGAGCAAGAACAGGTAAAACATATAGCCTCTGATATTCAGTACATAAAAACGGGAAATCTACACATAAAGCCCTATTTAAATGCTTTTGTAGGGACAGCCATATTTTGGATATGTCTGCTAATACCTTTGATAATTGCCATAATGTTGGGAATAATATTCAATAAAAAAGCCAAAGAAAACGCCAATATAGCACTTGTTAAAAATAAGAAAGCCAATAAGATAGCAAAAAAACGACTAAAAGTAGCCGAAAAATATCTTCGTACAGACGACAAAGAGATGTTCTACGACGAAATGTTATCGGCAATATGGCTCTATCTGTCTGATAAATTGAATATTCCGCTGTCGCAACTAAATAAAGATAATACACGCGACGGACTTCTTGCCAAAAGTGTTGCGCAAGAGATAGTCGATGAAGCACTTGCACTGCTTACCGATTGTGAATTTGAGCGTTATGCTTACGGAGGCGATATTCGCACGGCGATGGACAATATATACAATAGAGCCGTAGAGACTATCGGTAAGATAGAAAACAGTATAAGAAAGTAATCAACAAACAATAAACCAATACTATAAATATGAGAAAAGGTATCGTATCGATAATGGTGTTTTTACTTTTTGCTCTTTGGGCATCGGCAGAAAATACTCCCGAACAGAGAGCAGCGAAAGCCTATGCCGACAAAAACTATCAGGAGGCTGCTATGATATACGATTCGCTTATAAATAAAGGGCAGTCGGCCGATTTATATTACAACTATGCCAATACTCAATTTAGGCTCAACAACATAGGAAAAGCCATTCTTTTCTACGAAAGAGCACTCGTACTATCTCCTTACGACAGCGATATACGTCGAAGCCTCGAATATGCAAACACCATGATAACAGACAAAATAGACGGATTTCATACATTTTTTATCGTAGAATGGTTACAAGAAATAGCTAAGATATTCAATTCCAATCAATGGGCATATATCTGTATCGGTTTATTCGTTTTAGGGCTTATACTTGTACTTATGTTTTTGTTTTCTACCACGATGAATATCCGTAAGATAGCATTCTATCTAGGTATTGTAGTGATATTAGCCTCTTTCATATCTCTATTTTTCTCGTTCCACCAGAAGAAGTATCTGATACACAACCCCTACGCTATCGTAATGGATGGTTCGGTATCTGTGAAAGCATCGCCTTCTATGGCAGGAAAAGAGTTATTCATCTTGCACGAAGGCACTAAAGTAGAGATTATAGCCGATATAGACAATTGGAAAAAGATAGAGATAGCCGATAAACGCACGGGCTGGTTGCCGGCAAAGACAATAGAACAACTCTGATGGTTAAGTATCTGCCGACTTATAACTATCTCAAATAAACCGCCTTATAAGGAAATAGGGCTCGAACTTAGCTCCAAAACCACGATAGAAACGGGCAATACCCTCTATCCTCGAACCTTCGAAATCCAATGTAGTATCCGTATCTTGATAGTCTGTTATTATCTGATTGATAATAAGAAACATAGCGGAATGCTGCTTACCGTATTCATTGGAGACAGGGCAGAGGTATATCATACGTTTACCCGACCATAACAAAGCTAAAGCAGCAATCGGAACTCCATCTATATAGGCAAAATAGAATATCATACGCCCCCGAAGGTGTGCCTCTCTAATCAATTTTGTAAAAACATCAATATCAGGCACTTCATAGGGTTTCGGGGTAGATAGATAAAATTCAATAAACTTATCGGCAATATCGCTCTTCACTACACTTGCACTATCGTACCTCTCTACGCTTACACCGCTTTTATAAGCTTTATTAATATTGCGTAAAGTATTGGTATCGAATCGAGAAGAGATTTCGTCGTATTTTCTGCCCAAATAGAGTGTATAGTTAGGTTGCTCTATACCATTACGTTGCGGGCAGTGATAACCATTGATATGCAAACGATAAGGTCGGAAAGGTATTTTTCTTATAAATTCGTCTATAATACTGTCATTATGGACTTTACTAGTATCGAATAGACCGAGCTGCTGGGTAAACGTAGGCTGATAAAAATAAGGAATACCGTATTTTGTCTTTATAGGTAATGGCATCACCGCCTGATAGTTGTTGCCGACAAGCCCCGACCATTGCGGAGACACGATATCGAGGTACCAACTTTGGGCATACACCAACCGATTGTCGGACTGCTCGATACAACTATCCCACTTTTCTATATCTATCTGATAACGACGAAGATAGGCTATATTCATTGCAAGATAGAGTGTTGCGATAATAGCAGACGACTACAAAAAAATTATTTCTGCAGCTTCTTCTCTAAATCGTATACAGTATGCACTATATCAGGCAGTTTCCTTATAAGTACAGACGCACGCCTGAACGTATCGATAGGCAGTACGGGCGAACCAGCCCAAACCTTACCGCCTTCGTTGATATTACCCGAGACGCCTGTCTGTGCACCTAAAATAGTACCGTCGGCAATGGATATATGGCCGGTTATTCCAACCTGCCCGCCGAAGATACATCTGCGACCGACCTTGGTAGAGCCGGCTATACCCGTCTGCGCGGCAATAGCAGTATACTCGCCAACTTCTACATTATGAGCCACTTGCACAAGGTTATCGATTTTTACACCATCACCTATATGTGTAGCTCCCATTGTGGCGCGGTCGATAGTCGTATTGGCTCCTATTTCCACATCGTCGCCTAAAACGACATTTCCTATCTGAGGAATCTTGTGATAATGCCCCTCTTCGTCGGGGGCAAAGCCAAAACCATCGGCTCCTATCACAGCTCCCGAATGAATAATATTATTTTTCCCTACCACACAATCGCTATAAATAGACACATTGGAGTAGATAATAGAACCATCTCCGACAGACACATTATCACCTATTTGAGTATTAGGATGGATTGTTACATTATTGCCTATCTTACAATTTTCGCCTATAGATACAAAAGCCCCCACAAAGATATCTTTACCTATCGATGCCGATTGGGCAATATCTGCCTTTACGGAAATACCCGTTTTCCGAGGTTTTAGATTATTTACCAAGGTAAATAACTGAGCAATAGACTGATAAGCATCGTCAACTTTTATTAGAGTAGCAGATATAGCACGCTCCGGCTCAAAAGTCTTATTTACGATAACAATATCTGCGTGAGTTTCATATATATAATGTGTATATTTCGGATTAGCGAGAAACGTAAGCGTTCCACGACGACCTTCTTCTATCTTAGAAAAATCACTAACCTTAATATCTTTATTACCAACTACTTCCCCCTTCAAAAACTCGGCTATCTGCTGTGCTGAAAACTCCATCCTCAATCTATATATTTATTTCTTTATTTCTGAGCCACCAATAAATCAAGAGTCTTAGAACTCTTCTTTAATATTGTAATAATTTCGTTCATTTGAATTACGTGCTACTATCTCTCCAAGGAATCCGACAAGAAACATCTGAGTGCCAAGTATCATCATTGTCAGTGCGATATAAAACCATGGCGAAGAGGTAACAAGCGGAGCCGGTGTACCGCAGTGCAAATGATGTAATTTGATTGCGCCAACGATAAGGGCAGCCACAAATCCTACCAAAAACATAATGGTACCGCCAAAACCAAAAAAATGCATCGGTTTTTTGCCGAATTTATTGAGAAACCATAGCGAAAACAGATCCAAGTAGCCATTTACGAAACGTTCGAGTCCAAACTTCGAGTGCCCAAACTCTCGTTTACGATGCTCTACTATCTTTTCTCCGATATTCGAAAAACCTGCATTCTTTGCCAGATACGGTATATAACGATGCATTTCACCGTATACTTCTATATTTTTCACTACATCGTTGCGATAAGCCTTAAGCCCGCAATTCATATCGTGTAGCTTTATTCCTGTTACTTTACGGGCAAAAGCGTTGTATATCTTCGATGGGATGTTTTTGGTAATAGCGTTATCGTAACGCTTTTTCTTCCAACCCGATACCAAATCGTAACCATCTGCCACTATCATCCTATAAAGCTCGGGAATCTCATCGGGCGAATCTTGCAAGTCGGCATCGAGCGTAACCACAACATCTCCTTTCGCCTTACCAAACCCACAAAATAGAGCAGGCGATTTACCGTAATTTTTACGAAATCGTATACCCGAAACATTATCGTAATGTTTTTTGAATGACTCTATTACACTCCAAGAAGCATCGTCGGAACCATCATCGACAAAAATGACTTCGTAAGAAAAATTATTTTCATTCATCACTCGCCTAATCCATTCAAAGAGCTTTGGAAGGCTATCTGCTTCGTTGTATAGAGGAATAATTACCGAAATTTGCATCTACTTATAAGGCTGTTTTCCAATATTATAAAAAAGTATTAGGTATATCGTTACAAGTGGCAAAGTTAATATTTTTATACCGATTTACTATGAAATAGATATCATATATTTGCCATTTTCATAGCAGTAAATGCACCTTCTATACCTTTATTGCCGTGTTTGCCGCCGGCTCTGTCGAGGGCCTGTTGGGTATCGTCGGTAGTGAGTATCGAGAATATCACGGGCGACATACCATTGGTATTGAGAGTCGACAGACCGGTAGCTACACCCTGACAGATATAATCGAAATGAGGAGTCTCCCCTCTGACCACACAGCCTAAGGCAATAATTGCAGCATAATGGTCTTCGTCTTGCAATAAACGTGATGCATATATGAGTTCGAAAGCACCGGGAACGTGCTTGAGGGTTATATTCTCTTCACGGACACCATTTTCTATAAGAGTGTCTATGGCACCTCGTAGTAAGATATGGGTAATCTCTGTATTCCAATCGGCAACGACAATCGCATAGTGCTGATTTGCAAGACGTTCCTTAGTCGGAAGATCCGATGAATCGTATTCAGATAGATTTCTGTGTACTGTAGACATATATACTTGTTATTTTAGATTTGTATACGGTGACAAAAATACAAAAAATATATTAGATTGGTGGCAAAAAACATCTGTCTCCTATCTCAAAGATGTATTATACTGATGATTATAAAAAACAAAACCACTGATAGACTTCAAAATACACAGTATCGATCTACCAATGGATTACAATATTTTATTAGCTGTTTTTCTACTTACTCTTTTTCTACCTGCATGAAACCGAGTTCGAGAGATGTATTTTTACCGAATATTTTCACGGCTACTTTCATACGGCGCTTTTCGTTGCTTACCTCAGTTATGGTGCCCGAGAAGCCATTGAAAGGACCGGTAATCACTTTCACTGTTTCTCCCACAATATACGGAACCAGAAGCTCTTCGGGATTCTCTTCGAGTGAGTCTACGGTTCCAAGCAGACGAGTAACCTCCTGAGTACGTAGAGGTATCGGTTGGTAGTTGCCCGGCGATTCGTTGACACCCAAGAAACCCAATACATTAGGCACGTTGCGTAGCCAACCCGAAATCTCACGAGTAAGAGCCGCTTCTATAAGCACATATCCGGGTAAAAACGTACGCTCTTTTATCACTTTCTTACCGTTACGAACGACATACACTCTTTCGGTAGGTATCACAACCTGAGAGACATATCGAGACAAATCGCCGCCCTTTTCGAGCTCAATATCGATATACTCTTTCACTTGCTTCTCTTTGCCGCTCATTGCGCGCAAAACATACCACTTCTGATTCGATTCGGTCATCTATATCTACTTTAACTATTTTAGACTGAGTATACAAACCTCATTATTGTCTCAAAACTCAAATCCATCACCCACACTACAAGAGCAATAATGACGGAAGCTACAAGCACTACTATCGAACTGCTGGTCAGCTCCTGACGTGTAGGCCACGAAGTCTTATGTACAAGTTCGTTGTAACAATCTTTTAAATAATTTATAAACTTCATA
>CAJPPQ010000059.1 GCA_905372605.1 Porphyromonadaceae bacterium | reverse complement strand
ATATAAAAGTATGGTATCGAATTATGGTGTCGGTGTTTAGGATTCAATGAGTATGGTTTATTGGTTGTAATTAAATGGTTTGAAGTTTTTTTTGAGAATAACGATATTATATTGTTGTTGGCGACTTTTTGAATAGAATATATTACCTTTGCACCGAAATATTAATGTTATAATTTTACCGATATAATAGTAAGTAAATCAGAGATCGAGATGAGAAAAACCAAATATGCTTTTATCTTATCGGCAGTAATGGTCATAGTATCGTGTTGCCGCAATTCAGACAGTGATAATCAACAAAATACAAATAATAAAGAGAAAAAAATGCAGACAATACATCTTACTAAAAGTGAGTTTCTCGCTAAGGTAGCCGACTATGAGACCTCACCTAACGAATGGAAATATCTTGGCGACCGTCCAGCCGTAATAGACTTCTATGCCTCTTGGTGCGGACCTTGCAAGATGATAGCTCCCATACTCGAGGAGTTAGCCGCCGAATATGGTGACAGTATATATGTATATAAGATCAATACCGAAGAAGAGCAAGAGCTTGCCGCTGCTTTCGGTATACAGTCGATACCTACCTTGCTATTTGTGCCTATGGAGGGTGCTCCTCAGATGGCTCAAGGGGCGATGCCCAAAAACGCTTTGAAAGAGGCTATCGATAAAGTGTTGTTGAATAAATGATTGATTGTAATTTAGAGTAGATTGTAGGTTTGTCCTAAGTTTTTTGCGTATGTAGGAAATTTTTACTAATTTCGCCACGCAAATTTTTATAGGTTAATAAGACAGATGAACAAGGCTGTAATTGTCGGAGCTACTTCGGGTATCGGTTCTGAGGTGGCAAAGTTACTTTTAGACGATGGTTGGACTATCGGTATCGCCGGACGCAGAGAAGATAGGCTCGAGGAGTTGCGAAGATTAGCTCCCGATAGAGTATTTGTACAGACTATCGATATTTGCCGTGACGATGCTCCCGACTGCCTACAACAGCTCATATCCGCTATGGGCGGGATAGACCTCTATTTTCACGCTTCGGGTGTAGGCAAACAGAATCCCAATTTAGATATCGAAATAGAGCTTGATACATTGTATACCAATGGTTTGGGTTTTGTCAGGATGATAGATATGGCGTATAAATATTTCGAGCAAAATAACGATAGAGGTGGGCATATCGCTATTATTAGTTCTATAGCAGGTACCAAAGGTATAGGTGTAGCTCCTTCATATTCAGCTACTAAGCGTATGCAAAGTATATATTTGGAGTCGCTTGCGCAGTTGGCTCACATCAAACACTTGAATATCAAATTTACGGATATACTTCCTGGGTTTGTAGATACAGACCTGCTCAACGACCAGAAGCACTATCCTATGCTAATGA
Source organism: Porphyromonadaceae bacterium (assembly GCA_905372605.1). Classification (GTDB taxonomy): domain Bacteria; phylum Bacteroidota; class Bacteroidia; order Bacteroidales; family Paludibacteraceae; genus F0058. The sequence continues at coordinate 6,011 of CAJPPQ010000059.1, read as the reverse complement.
AGCCACAAAACGTAGCCCGACATATCGTGCGAGCTATAAAGAAAAAAAAGCGTACCGCCATAATCGACTGGAGATATCGGTTGGTTGTAGCCGTGTGGCGTATCTTCCCGCTGTGCTGGTGGGAACGGCTCAATATTAGGAATTAAGTTATACTGTAAGATAGAAGAGCGACAATTGTTACTGAAAAATGCCAAATTATTTTTTGTCGGATAAGAAAAAAGTATTAATTTTGCGACGTCGTAATTTTAGTGTATTACATATATAAAGATACAGAAGAAACTATAATATATAAAGTCTAAATTAAATGATTATAATTCCGGTTAAAGAAGGCGATAATATCGAAAGAGCCTTGAAAAGATTTAAACGTAAATACGAAAAGACAGGAGTAGTCAGAGAGTTGCGTCGCCGTCAGGCTTTCGATAAGCCATCGGTCGTAAAGCGTGAAGCAAAAATGCACGCTATATACGTTCAGCAGCTGCGGGCTAAGGAAGAATAAGAGAGCAATCCTACAAATATGCTAGAGGAGTATTTGAAATATCTACTGTATGAGAAAAACTATTCGGCTCATACAGTTTCTTCGTATGCTAACGATATAGGGCAGTTTATAGAATATTATACTCAGCTCAACAATAGCAACGATATCGAAAATGCCGAACGTGAAGATATTCGGTCGTGGGTGGCAAGCCTGTTCGAACGTCAACTATCGGCACGTACCGTATGTCGTAAACTATCTTCGGTAAAGATGTTTTACAAATATCTCCTGAAAAAAAATATTGTCGAAGCAAATCCTGTTACAGTCATCAATCCTATGCTTATAAAGAGTTTACCTGTGTTTTTCTCTGAAGATGATATAGATAAACTACAGACCTCCAAAGTAATGGACGACCGAGATTTCGAAGAACAGCGAGATGCTCTGATAATAGAAATACTTTACCAGACAGGTATGCGTAGAAGAGAGCTTATAGATATGAAAGACAAAGATATAGACTTCGACCGCAAGACTATAAAAATATTCGGAAAAAGGCAAAAAGAGCGTATCTTACCTTTCGGCGAAGAGCTTGAGAATCAGATAAAACAATATATAGAATGTAGAAACAGAGAGGTAGGTAATATTAGTGGATATCTGTTTGTTATAAAACGTAATGGTAAACAGCTATATGATAAAGCTTTATACGATATCGTGAAAAAAAAGTTAAGTCTGATTACTACCAACGAAAAACACTCGCCTCATACTCTTAGACACACATTTGCTACTACGTTACTAAATAACGGAGCTGAACTCAATACCGTAAAAGAGCTTTTGGGACACTCCTCGCTCGCTGCTACTCAGGTATATACTCATATCTCTTTCAAAGAACTCCAAAAACAGTACAACGAAGCTCATCCCAGAGCAAAACAGTAATCTGTCTATATACGCCAGATAATCAATTTATTATATATTATACCTGCCTATAATATGGGACTTACTATCGAGAGGCACGTCTGTCTTACTTTCAGCGACCAGCGAGAAATAGTCAATGAATACAGGCGGCTTGGGGTAGACTACCCGAAGTTTTTCAAGATGGATTCACTCTCGAAAATGGCTTTCATAGCCTCCGAAAGACTTCTGAATGGATACGACGAACGTTTCGTCTCGCGTGACGATGTAGCTGTTGTGTTTTTCAACTCTTCGTCGTCTCTTGCAGTAGATATTGATTATCAGAAAACTATACGGTTAAATGACGATTACTATCCATCTCCGTCGTTATTTGTATATACTTTGCCCAATATTTGTGCGGGTGAGGTTGCTATTCGTAATAAGTTTTGTGGAGAGACGTCGTTTTTTGTTGTCGAAGAGCTCGATATCAAATATATATATCGTATAATAAAAAATATTTTCGGCAGTAGTAATATAAAATTTGCTTTAGTAGGCTGGGTCGAAAATTATAGTCGTACATTTGAGGTGAAAATGTCGATTATATCGCAGAAACAATAAAAGCAACCTATAATCAATGAAATATATTGCAAAGACATTTCAGTCACTCGAAGACGTATTGTACGAAGAGGTCAAAAGACTTGGAGCCGACAACGTAAGGAAAGAGCATAGAGCCGTATCGTTCGAGGGTGATTTAGCCCTTATGTATCGTGCCAATCTGTGGCTTAGGACTGCTTCACGAGTGCTGAAAATCATTCGAACTTTCGAGGCTACCGATGCCGATACCATATACAGAGAGGTGAAAAAAATAAATTGGGATACATATATGACTGTAGACCAGACGCTTTTAGTGAAGTCTGTGGTAACGTCCGACAATTTCAAAAACTCTCTATTCGTATCGTATCGCACCAAAGATGCTATTGTCGACTTTTTCAACGAAAAGTATGGCAAACGCCCTTCGGTACGCCTCACCAATCCCGATATATCGGTACATATCCACATATCCGACAATGTTTGTACTATCGCTCTAGATTCGTCGGGAGAGAGTCTGCACAAGAGAGGTTATCGAGTGGCACAGACCAAAGCGCCTATGAACGAAGCATTAGCAGCCGGTATGCTGCTGCTTGCCGGATGGGATGGCAGAAGCAATTTCGTCGATTTTATGTGTGGGTCGGGCACGTTGCTTATCGAGGCTGCTCTTATTGCCCTTAACATACCGCCGGGGATATATCACAAACATTTTGCTTTTGAAAACTGGATGGATTTCGACCCCGACCTGTTCGAAGAGATATCAAACAACGATAGTCTCGACCGCAGTTTCGATTATAAAATATATGGTTCAGACCTCTCGCCGAGGGCAATAGAGATAGCACAGAAAAATGTGAAGTCGGCCGGATTGAGTAAATATATAGAGCTGAAAGTAGGTAACTTCGTCGATTTCGAACCTCCTAAAGATAAATATATTATCGTATCGGACCCTCCTTATGGCGAGCGACTTTTAGAAAACAATATCGTTAAGTTATACAACAACATAGGCACCCTACTCAAACATCGCTGTCAGGGTACGACTGCTTGGATAATATCTTCCAACAAAAATCTTATGAAAGCCATAGGGCTCAAGCCTTCGGCTAAAATAAACCTTCTGAATGGTAGTCTGCCGTGTGAGTTCTGTCGGTACGATATGTTTTCCGGTAAACGTAACGATTTTTTAGCTTCAAAATCAGCTAAAAAGACTAATTCAAAGCAATAAATACATTTTTTATGTAGAATATTTTGCAACATATCTGTTTTTTATCGTCATCTACATGTAAGATATTTATAAAAAACGGATTATGCAAAAGTTTACTATTACATTTGTTGCCTGCCTTATCTTATTGACTAATAATATAATGGCACAGAGCGAAGATACTATATTAGGACGCCTGAAAATAGGTGTCGAACTTGGCTCGCATTATATGAATACAAATAGTGAGACTCCGCCACAGGTACGTCAGTCTAATTGGTATCCCGATAGGTACGAATATTATAGGCAGAGATATTACTACAACAATATCATAAGTGTAACTTATGTGAGCTTAAAGCCTGAGTTTCAGTTTAGTGAGCGTTTTAGTATAGCCTCAGGACTTCGCTTGTCTTTCTATAAGGACGCACTCAACGCCAATTACGACTATTTTCTGTGGCAGATAAAGGGCGACATCAACAATACGAATTATATTAAAATCGATAATATCGAGCAGAGAGTCTATAAACTCGGCATTCCGCTTGAATTTCGCCTATATCCCAGACGCAGAGACCATTTCGTACGGCAGTATTTTCTTGTGGGAGCCTTGTTCGATTTTGCTACATTCACCAATACAAAAATTTCCACATATAATGAGTTCTCAGACAGGTATAAAGATGATGTAAAGGAGACTATTCCTCGTCCAAACAATTTTTCGAGTTACTATTATGCCGGTATTGGTCTGAAAATAGGCAAAGCAGGCTATCCGTCGGCTAATTTCGAGGTACTTTTTCCGATGATTTCTTTTGGAGAATATATGATATCGTCTTTTTCGAAATCGTCGGGGACGGGAGTAATCGGTATAGCTACTTCGCTTAAAATACCGATAGCTTTATAAATGATATAGCGATATTTATCAATAGATTATTGACATAAACGAATTAATAATATTATGAAATTCAGAAGTTTGATGTATGCTTTGGGCTTGGCGATTATATTTGGCGGATGTACCAAATTCGTCGATCCTACCGACGATTTTATATTCATAAGAGACCCTTATGAGCCCGGTCTACCGTCGTATACCGAGTCGGGCTATAATACTTTCGGTGCTATGTACGAGAAAAAATATTTCGTAGTAAATAAAAACATAGTGCCCATAAAGATAATATAGAGTTGACACTCAGTGGTATAAAGGGTTCTGGCAATATAGACGCTTTTTGTTCTTATGCGGATTCTACTCGTCTGATGTCGATGGTTTTCGTATTTCCTTACGAAGAGTGTAAGTCGTATAAAACTCTGTTGAAACTACATAATACACAGATAGATATGAAAGCAACAGGTTGCCAGATAAAACTATATGAAGCAAATAATGCCGAAAAAATACTCGACTTACAGCATGGAAATCTATTTATAAAACGAGCACAAAGTCTTAATGTCGACGGGCAGCGTCTGGCGGTGATACTATCGGGTACTTTCGATTGTAAGTTCAAAAATAACGAAAGATATGAAGTAATCAAAAACGGTCGTTTCGACTTATCGATAAACGATGGTCAGTTTACTTTTGTTGCTCCGTAATGATTTGATTTACACGATATAGAACTTTTCAGTCCTAATTTATATGTGTAGTTATGGCAAGATATTATTAATTTTGCCATAATTTTTTTATAGATATATCTTGAATAAGCAATTAATAACAAATATATTACGGTATTTTATCGTAATAGTCTGTCTCCTTTTTCTGACATATAGACTATTTGTTGCAGATAGTTTTGATATAGAAGGTGTTATAGCTGTATTCGATACAATGCCAAGTAATCGTTATTGGTTGGCTGTATTGGCTATCGTTTTATTGCCAATCAGTATATTCGTTGAGAGTCTCAAATGGAGGTCGGCCATACAATATATACATAAGATATCCGTATTAGAATCAGTTGTTTCTGTATTATGGGGGTATACAGGAGCATTTATTACCCCAAATTCGCTTGGCGAATTTCCTACTCGGACAATATATTTGCCGTATGGCAGTCGTACGGAAGCTGTTACTATGGGCTTTTTAGGTAGTCTGATACAGACTATTGTTGTTACTGTCTGTGGATTAGTGGGATTAGGTTTTTGGATAGGCGATATAGATATGGGGCTTTCTCATAAAACACAGATAATCCTATATTTATCTATTGTTGTGATATTGCTGATAGGGATTTTAGTACTGCTGAAAATAAAGGTATTTTCTAAGTTTATACATTTAATACGTTGGAATATAGCTCAAAAAATATCGTCCGTATTGATGTTGACAACAAGGAAGCAGATTATACGGCTTTTTTTATTATCGCTGCTTAAGTACTTTATATTCAGTTGTCAATTCTTTTTGATATTGATATTGTGTGGAGTAGAGATACCTATCGGTAGAGCTTTTATAGACATGTCGGTGTTTTATCTTTTGTTTACATATATGCCGATTATGAATTTTCTCGATGTTGCAGTGAGGAGTTCGATAGCTATAATTGTATTTGGTAAATATACAGAAAGTTCACTGAGTATAGTATTGGCAAGCAGTGTAATATGGATATTGAATTTTTGCTTGCCGTCTTTTGTGGGATTGTGTTTTGGCATAAAAAACAGACGATAGATGGAAAAGGTAGGGTTAAGTAATCTTAAAAAGCGAATTTGTGTTTTGCTGTGAGAAAAAAAGGTATTAAATTAGCACTTAGATTAAAAATAATAGTCATAATAATATTGTAATATGAGTAAAGTAATAAGTTTCAATGAATTGCGTAGGCTGAAAGATAGTCTGCCAAACGGAGCGATGCAGGAGATCGCCGATAAACTTTCACTTGATGTAGAAACAGTTCGTAATTATTTCGGCGGACAGAACTTTAA
>CAJPPQ010000058.1 GCA_905372605.1 Porphyromonadaceae bacterium | reverse complement strand
ACACGGCGACCTCCGAAATCTCAGAGTGTGGTCGAAATTCGAACCCAAAAATTTCGTCGACTTGCAAAATATCGTAGGCGATTATGGTATCGAAGAGCTCGGACTGCAAAAGATATACGCTATCGTATTCGGTAAAAAGATTTCGAAGAGCCAGCAGCTATCGAACTGGGAGGCAAAGATACTCAACCGCGCACAGCAAGTATATGCAGCTACCGACGCTTGGGCTTGCCGACAAATATATCTGAAACTAACCAAAAAAAAAGCAATAAATGATAAAGATTGAACATGTAAAGACGATATCGTTCGTCGTCGTGGCTTTGGCTACGGTTTTTACAAGCCCTGCCGTGGGGCTTCTGGCAGGTATTGTCTTCGCTATCGTATTTGGCAATCCGCTGCCTAAGATGTCGAAGAAAATATCGAAAAATCTTCTGCAAATATCGGTCGTGGGTCTTGGTTTCGGTATGAATATTCACGAAGCCTTGCAATCGGGCAAAGACGGTATGTTGTTTACAATTGTATCCGTATCGCTTGTGATGATATTGGGATGGTTTCTCGGTAAGTGGGTGAAGCTGCCGAAGACCTCTACGTACCTTATATCTGCCGGTACTGCGATATGTGGCGGAAGCGCCATTGCTGCCGTTGCTCCGATAACCAAATCGAACGATAGCGAAATATCTATCTCCATAGCTACTATATTTATATTGAATGCTTTGGCACTATTAATATTCCCTCCCATAGGAAAGATACTCGGTCTGAGCGATACGCAGTTTGGTACTTGGGCTGCTATAGCAATACACGACACAAGCTCCGTAGTAGGTGCGGGAGAGATATACAGCTCGTACGCAGGTCATACCAATCTTGCTCTGCAGACGGCAACTACCGTGAAACTCACGCGAGCTCTGTGGATAATTCCGCTTACTTTCGTTACTATGTTTATATTCAAAGACAAAAGTTCGAAGATAAAACTACCTTGGTTCATCTTGTTTTTTGTATTGGCTATGCTGGCAAATACCTATCTTTCGATACCTGCCGAGATATCGAAAGCAGTGGTATTCGTTGCCAAAAAATCGCTTACGGTGACGCTATTTTTTATCGGCTCTTGCTTGTCGATAGATGCAGTGAAGACAGTAGGTATCAAGCCTATACTATTGGGTGTATTGCTTTGGATTTTTATAGGGCTTACGTCGCTTTTTGTAATAATATAGAGTGTATAGCCTTCGATACTCGCAGTTTGTTCAATATGTAAGAGTTTAGTACCTTTGCGGAGTCATTTTTTTTATCGACTATAAATGGAAAAAGCCTTATTGGTAGGTATCATCACCCCCCAACAACCGGAAAATAAAGCAAAAGAATATTTGCAAGAGCTTGCTTTTCTAAGTGAAACGGCAGGAGCCGTACCATTGCGGCGTTTTCTACAACATCTGCCGTATCCCAATCCGCGTACATTTGTGGGCGAAGGCAAACTCGCTCAGATAAAGCAATATATAGCAGAAAACGAAGATGTAGGTCTGGTTATTTTCGACGACGAACTCTCGCCGCTCCAGCTTCGTAACATCGAAAACGAGCTGAAAGTAAAGGTACTCGACCGTACGAATCTTATTCTCGATATCTTTGCACAGAGAGCACAGACAGCCCACGCCAAGACACAAGTGGAATTGGCTCAGTGTCAATATATGTTGCCTCGCCTTACGCGACTTTGGACTCACCTCGAGCGTCAGCGCGGAGGTATCGGTATGAGAGGACCCGGCGAAACACAGATAGAGACCGACAGACGAATATTGCTATCAAAGATATCGCTTCTAAAAGAGAAACTTCGCAAAATAGACCAACAGAAATCCATACAACGCAAAAATCGCGAAAATATGGTGCGTGTAGCTCTTGTGGGTTACACGAATGCAGGTAAGTCGACCATTATGAATTTGATATCGAAAGCGAATGTTTTTGCCGAAAACAAACTATTTGCCACACTCGACACCACTGTGCGTAAAGTCATTGTCGACAATCTGCCGTTTTTGCTATCTGATACTGTCGGCTTTATCCGCAAACTGCCTCATCACCTTATAGAATCGTTCAAGTCGACACTTGACGAACTCGACGAAGCCGACATACTTGTACACGTGTGCGATATCTCGCATCCTAACTTCGAGGAGCAGTATACGGTTGTAAACGAGACTATTAAGTCGATAGTAAAGGACGAAAAGCCTACATTAGTGCTTTTCAATAAGATAGACAACTACTCTTTTGTCGAAAAAGACGAAGCTGATCTCTCTGAGCGTTCGGCAGAAAATATATCTCTCGACGAACTCGAAAAGACATATATGGCAAGGCTTTCGGGCAATTGCCTATTTATTTCGGCAAAGGAAAAAACAAATATAGATAATTTTAAACTAATACTTTACAGTAAAGTCAAAGAGGTCTATTCGCAAAAATATCCTTATAGCAACTTCATTTTTGACAAATACGACGATCTACAATAATATGCCTTTGTGCCTGTATTACATCGATATACGCAATAGATTTTCGAATCCGTGCCATACGAAGCCGATAAGATTATTTCTCACGATAATCGTATCGTTGCTTACGGCAAATATATCGATAGCTCAGCCGGTAAAGCAGGTGCCTGAGCCTGCTCCTCTTAGGCAAGAAACAACATTGAGGCTGCCACCACAAAGCAAGAAAAACGCACAAAAAAACACATCCACACCCAACCGACAGCCTTTGGACCGCCCGACCGATACCCGCAAGAGTACGAGTAAACCTACCAAGAATGTCTCTTATATTAATATCGAAAATGCCGACAGTTGGAGCTACAATCAAGAGTTGAATGCAGATGCTCAAGTACTTGTGGGTAATGTTACATTCTCTCACGATGGAGTATTTCTATACTGCGACAGTGCCTATTTCTACGAGAAGAGCAATTCGTTCGATGCCTATGGAAATGTGCTTATCAGGCAAGGCGACACTCTCTTCGTCTATGCCGACGAGCTATATTACAGCGGTAATACCAAACTAGCCCGACTCCGATACAACGTATTGATGGACAATCTCACGGCGACTCTAAGGACAGATTCGCTCAATTACGACAGAGTAAAAAATGTGGGCTATTACTTCGACGGAGGTGTCATTCAAGATTCGCTCAATGTATTGTCGAGCCAGACCGGACACTACTATCCGTCGGACAATATCGCTATCTTTCGCAACAAAGTGCAGCTCGTAAACAATAGATTCATAATGAATTCCGATACTCTCAGATACAATACCAAGTCTAAGATAGTTCACATAATAGGTCCGACCAATATCGTGTACGAAAAGAAAACTACCATATACTCCGAATATGGCTGGTACAATACACAAAACGAACAGTCGAAACTACTTTTGAACTCATATATAGTGCACCAAGACGGCAAGCGTTTGGAGGGCGATACTATTTTTTACGATAAAAAAAACGGTAAAGGCGAATGCTTTGGAAATGTTCATCTTATCGATACTAAAAACAAAGTGTCGCTAAACGGCAATTATGGCTACTATATAGAAAAGGGGCAACGTGGTGTTGTGACCGATTCTGCCGTTATGGTCGAGTATTCCTCCAAAGACACGCTGTTTTTGCACGCCGATACGATACGTACGTTTGCCAAAAGAGTTGAAATCGATACCATAGACTCTCTGCGAACGTTCAAAGATAGCGTATACAATGTTTTCGACGGATATCACAACGTGCGTTTTTATCGTAGCAATATGCAAGGTGTCTGTGACTCAATGAATTTCGATACCAGAGACTCGATACTTGTACTTATGAACACACCTGTCTTATGGGCAGACTACCGACAAATATCGGGCGATACGATAAAGGTTTTTCAGAAAAACGAGAAGGTAGACCATATCGTAGCCACAGGTAAAGCTTTCGTTACCGATTCGGTAGAAAAAAAGTACTTCAATCAGTTGTCGGGCAAACAGATAGTGGCTGTTGTGCGTAACGATTCGTTGCGACGTATAGACGTGCTCGGCAATGCGCAAAGCATATATTTTGTAGTCGATAGCAAAGATAGTACTCTGATAGGAATGGCTTCTACCGAGAGTTCTTTGATGAATATATATATAACTAAAAAAAACAGCCTCGACCGTATAGTAGTGAAGCCCAAACCTACTGGTGTCGTAGACCCCATAGACAAAATCGATACAAGTAAGATTTATCTGGCAAACTATTCTTGGCGTATAAAGCTACGTCCTAGTTCGAAGAGAGATATTTTTCGAAAAACCAAAGATTCTATCGTATCTAAAGACAAGAAGCGAGATAAAAAAGGCAAAAAAGACAGCGATGATACGACGCAGGCCACTACGTCGACCACTAAGGTACGCCCTTCGGGCTTCGATAATCCCGATATGGGCGAACTGTCGGTAAAAAAGACCAAGAAAAAGAGCAACAAAAGGAAGAAACGATAAAACTATATTCATTGTCATTATGCCAATAAAAGCAAGCATATACTGTTCGTCGAGCGATACGATAGACGAAAAATATTTCGAAGAAGCAGTCAAGTGCGGTCAGATACTTGCTCGTCACGGTGTGGAGTGCTATACCGGAGGCGGCAACAACGGGCTGATGTATGCCCTCGAAAAAAGTGTGATAGGCAACGGCGGCAGTTGCATAGGCATTATTCCGCAGTTTATGATAGACTTCGGTTGGCTCTACGAAGGTCTGTCGAAGATAATAGTGGTGGAGACAATGGCAGAACGCAAAGCTATACTCCGCCATAATGCCGATATATTCATCGTATTAGCTGGCGGCATCGGTACTCTCGACGAGCTATTCGACACTCTGGTAACGATACAGTTCAAAAAATCTGCCAGTCCGATAGTAATAGTCAATACCGGCGGTTTCTACGACGACCTGCTGCGAATGCTCGACAAAATATCGTCGGAAAACTTCTTGCCACACAGCCAAAGAAATATGTGGCAGGCGATAGAATCGGTCGAATACCTACCACAGATAATAGAAAGGCTTAAAAATAATTCGCCTCACACAGAGGCTTGTAAATAGTTATGTTGGAAGCACTGCCTAAGAGTATAACTCTCGCTAAAGATCCGTTTATTACTGCCTTATATCTATTGGGCTTTCTTTTGTTGGCTATCAATTTTATGGTATCCAATATCGGTTTTGCCAAATATATATCGCGTGTATTTGCTCTCAAGTATAAAGAGACAGGCAACAATGGCTCGCTTCATACTTTTATCACTCTGCTTGTGGGAGTTATCGGCGTTGCAATTTTTTCAATATTAGTAATCAATACGTCCGACGACAATATTTTTATCTCCGATACCACTGTAAATTACTTGACAATATTAGATATAGCGGCAAGAATGATAGCTGTAATCGCTATCTATATATTTCTCAATGTAATAACACTTTGGATAATACAATACACATTCTCGATGAATAGAGATAATATAGCTGACTATGCGAAGTTTTTTACTATCTCTTTTATCGATTTGGGAGTAATGCTTTTTTTTGTCTCTTTCGTAAGTCTTTATATACCTTTTGGAGGTCGGTACGTTTTATACGTCTTAGGTATTCTGCTTGTAATACACTTCATAATTAAGATTATAGCAGGAGCATTTCAACTTTTTTCTTTCGAGGCAAGTGCTTTGTACCGATTTTTTTTGTACCTTTGCACGCTCGAAATTTTGCCTATTTTAGTATTGATAAAATACCTTTCGACTATAATTGTTTAACCCACTAAAAAGAGTAAAGTACCCAAAGTGCCGAAAATAAAAAGTATACTCGTATCGCAGCCGCAACCGGAAGGAACGAAATCGCCATACTTCGATATTGCGGAGAAACACGACCTTAAAGTAGTGTTTCGCCCGTTTATAAAAGTGGAAGGGTACTCGATAAACGAATTTAGCAAGCAAAAAATCAATATACCCGATTATAGCGCCATTGTGTTCGTGGCTCGTACGGGGGTAGACCATTTTTTCCGCCTTGCCAAGGAGGGAAAAATGAAGATAGTGCCCGAGATGAAATATTTCTGCCTTACCGAGTCGTTTGCATATTACATACAGAAGTATATCAAGTTTCGAAAAAGGAAGATTTTCTCGGCTACCACAGGTCGGATAGCCGATTTGTTTGCTATGCTTGAAAAAAATTCGAGCGAAAAGTTTCTTATCGTCTTACCCGAAAACGGTAACGAAGAGCTCGAGAAGTTACTCTCGAAATCGAAGCTGAACTATACGAAAGCCTATATGTATCGCACTGTAAGCAACGATTTCGGTAAGAATGAAAAGTTTGACTACGATATGGTCATCTTTTTTTCGCCGTTCGGGGTGCAGTCGTTTATCAACAGCTTTCCTAACTTCGAGCAGGGTCCCGATAAGTATTTCGGATGTCTGGGAGCTGCCGCAGCACAATCGCTCAAAGAGGCCGGTTTCAGGGTCGATATCGAGGTGCCTAACCCGCAATTTTCGTCGATAACACTCGCCATAGAAGATTTCGTGCATAGAAACCACAAGGGCGGAAAAAAGTAATCGCGCTCTCAGACGATAACCTCAAGTTTTTTCCTGTCGACAACAGTGATTTTATGGCCACTTGTGGCAATGGCTCCTTCGTTTACGAGTTGCCCCAAGGTGCGAGCCAACGACGGACGCTGTACTCCCAAGTGTTCGGCAAGCTGCGTCTGATTGTGCTTCGGTACGAAAGACGGATTCTCCGACGTGGTATTGTCGAGTATGTAGAGAGCTACCTTAGATTTGAGGCTGCGTGTCGACATCATTGCTACTTTTGCCGATAGGAACGATGTTATCCCTGCCGACATACGAAGATAGTTTTTAAACAACACATTGTTGTTGGTCATCTCTTGGAGAAACTTGTCTTTGGCAAGCAGGTATATTTCTGAGGGTTTTATAGCTATTACGGCAACGGGAAACCTCGGTACAGCCTCGTAAATAAAGGCTATAGCCAATGGCAAGACAGCGTCGCGAATATCGATATTGATGATATTGCCGTCGGCAGTAAGCATCTCGGTGGTTATAGTGCCTTCGACAAGTAGGTATAAATAGTCGATATCTCTGCCTTGCTCGGCGATGATAGCACCTTTCTCGTATTGCCTTTTTTCGACGATAGTACGTTCGATTATCTGCTCTATTTCGTCCAATGTCATTCCTAAGAATAGCGGGCAGGCTGTAAGTTTTTGCTTATTTGTTGTCATAGCGATAATAGAGGTATTAAGAAAAACGGTTCAAAGGTACAAAAAAATATCCGTTTGTAACTATGGTTACAGTGGTGTCGCTATAGCAGAGGTAACTTTACACTCCGAAAAATTCCGTAAGATTATTACTAAAAATACGATATACGATATGGATAAAATGTTTTGTTATCAGTGTCAAGAGACAGCCAAGAATGAGGGCT
>CAJPPQ010000057.1 GCA_905372605.1 Porphyromonadaceae bacterium | reverse complement strand
AATAACTCAAAATATTTTTTTATAGCATGAGAAAGATTACTCTTTTAATGTGTTTTGTGCTCTGTACTGTTTTCGGACTGCGGGCACAGAATGTAATATTACCCTACGTCCAAGACTTCGCCGCTCTCACGTCGGGCGATATGAATTCCTCCACAGGGAGTTCCATTGCTGTCGGAGCCGGAGTATTGTCGGGTATAGCTTCCGTGTCTGACGCTTATCAGGCAGGTGGAGTTGTTTGTCTCGGTAATAGTTCTAATATAGGAAGTTTCACCACAGAGCCTATATCTGTTGGAGGAGCCTCTTTTATAAAAGTTTCGTTCACAGCTACCGCCTTTGTATCGGCTACACCTTTACCGGCTCGATTGGTCGTAACCTATGGCAGCAAACGAGATACTATCGCCTTGCCCGCTGCGGCACACGGCTGGCCACTGTCGGCTACCGATATGGTGCGATACAATGTCGTATTCGTGGCTCTACCCACTCCGACGGCAATAACGGTATCGACCGTCGCTGGTAGCGGTATCGAAAGTCGTGTTTTTACCGATAATTTCAAGGTGCAGTCTATCGGAGCTCATACGTTATCCGAAGATTTCCAAGGGACTATTTTTCCTCCCAAAGGATGGATTAAAAAAAGAATGAAAGGAACTTATGAATGGGTAAGAGCTATAAATGAATATTCTACGGCAGATAATGCTTTTGCAAAAGTTAGATGGGACAATTATCCCGGACACGATAATTGGCTTATAACACCGCGTCTGACCCCATTGGCGGGTGAAAAGATTAGCTTTAAGGTGCGAACTCCCGATCACTCGCAAGGTACTACGTTGTATGTGAGAGTATCGAAGTCTTCTACCGATACAGCCGACTTTACAGATAGAGTTTTGACTCTTAAAAGAAATACTGAAATAACTTCCAGCAGATGGACAAAACATACGGTCGACCTACAGCCTTATGTCGGCAACAATATATATGTGGCTTTCCAAGTAGTAGACCGTGGGGGTATGACTGTCTCTTTAGACGACGTAGAGGGACCGACGGTAATAGACGAATCGTGTCCTCTCCCGAGTAGTTTGATATCCAATAATGTTACAGTAAATTCGGCCGATCTGTCTTGGACAGAGACAGGTAGTGCCTCGTCGTGGATAGTGGAATATTCCACTTCGTCTACATTCGTAGGGGCAGTGCCACAGACCGTAACGGGTACGCCGTCGTTGAGTCTGTCGGGGCTTACAGACAATACCGTTTATTATGTAAGAATAAAAGCCGACTGCTTGGGCGGTGAGTATAGCGAGTGGATTACGAGTACGTTCAAGACAAAATGTTATCCATTGACAGGTACTATAAATATATTCGAAGAATTCGAATCTGTTGATGCGGGTTCTATTCCCGAATGCTGGAGTAAGATAACAGACGATGCTACATTTCCATCGGTTATAAATAATGATATTGTCAACAAAGTAAGGTCTAAGGCTATTAGGTTCGGTGGTTCCGAGCGGCAATATTTGGTAATGCAGCAATTCGGCGTACCACTCAATACTCTGGAACTAAGCTTCAAACTATGTCGAGAAGATATAAATTCGGGAATATTCCAAGTAGGTTATATGACCGACCCAACCGATAGCAGTACGTTTGTACCGGTAGCTTCTTACGACGACGGAGATGGCACGTCGTACAAAAAAATGTTATTAAAACGTATCCTATTCACAGGATTAGCCGATAACGGTAGTAATCGCTATATTGCATTCCGTTACGGCAGAATAAAAGATGAATTTTTTAGAAAAAACTCATATTATTGGCTCGACTCGGTTTCTGTAACAGAAGCTCCGTATTGTGTGCCGCCATATAATGTAAAGAATACTTTTGTCTCTGCCGACTCGGCTGTAATAGTTTATAAAAGTCCCAATGGAGCTCTTTCTACCAAATATGTATATGGAGAGGCTACTATTGACGACCCATATACACTTATACCACGAGCAGCCACAGGCGATACTATAAAACTATCGGGACTCGATAATAACAAAAAATATAAACTTTGGTTGAAGAGTGAATGTAGCGGCGGCAGATACAGCGAATGGTCTTTGGAGCCTCTTATATTTACCACTTTGTGTGCCGATATAGATTCGTTAAACGAAAATTTCGAGTCGATAGACGTAACTACCCCCCATATAATACCCGATTGTTGGTATCGGTTGTCGCCTAAACTTACGGTTTATCCATCTGTTATAAATGGACTTTCTCAGAATGGTGTTCGTGATAAGGCTATCAAATTTGCAGATAAATATCCGCAATATCTGATATTGCCTCGCTTCGGTGTACCGCTCAATACTTTGCAACTCGATTTCAGGTTAGACCGACAAATTGAAAGCTCCGGTATAATGCAAGTAGGCTATATGACCGACCCGACCGATAGTAGTACGTTTGTACCTGTTGCTTCGTTCAACGATAAGATTTACAAGCGAATGCTCCCGAAACGAGTATTTTTTACAAATGTAGTCGACGACAGTACCAATCGTTATATTGCATTTCGCTACGGTAAAGTGGGTGATGAAGATTTTTCTACATCTTCGTTTTATTTCTTAGATAGCGTGTCGGTCAAAGCAGCTCCTACATGCGTGCCGCCTACTAATATATCGGTAACTTATGTTTCCTCCGATTCGGCAGTGATAGGCTATAAAAAGCCATTGGGAGCCACTTCTATTCGCTATGCATATACGACAACCTCATACAATGCTCCCGATATTGACCCCACAACACTCACTCTACATACTACTACGAGCGATACGATAAAACTATCGGGACTCAACAGTCATACCGAATATAGTATCTGGATTCAGACCAATTGTGGAGGAGGTGCTTATAGTGAATGGATGCCTGATCCTGTAACTTTTGTAACTCTCTGCGGTGATATTACTGCGATAGAGGAAGACTTCGAAAATATAAGTCGATTGAAGATACCCGAGTGTTGGAAAAAAATTTCTACAAATAATAGTTATCCGTCAGTATTAGAGGCAGATCCTTTGCAGGGGACTAATTCCAAATCCATACAATTTAGCAATTCATATCCACAATATCTGATACTGCCTCGTTCTAAGGTGGCTCTAAATACGTTACAGCTCGATTTCTCGCTCAATAGAATTGCTATCAAGTCCGGTACGTTTCAAGTAGGTTATATGACCGACCCGACCGACGGCAGTACATTTGTAGCAGTAGAATCGTTCAATGATAAGATTTACAAACAAATGCTCCCGAAACGAGTGTTCTTTACGGATGTAGTCGACGACAGTACGAATCGTTATATTGCATTTAGATATGGTAAAGTAGGGACAGAGGAATTTTCTTCGGCTTCGTACTATTGGTTAGACAATATTTCTGTAAAGGCTGCTCCTACGTGTCTGACTCCTACCGAACTGAAAATTAATAGAGTATCTGCCGACTCGGCTGTAATCACATATAAACAGCGTCCTTCGGCAATAGGCTACCAGTATGTATACGGTGAAAGTACCGAGACCGACCCGTCGAACCTCACACCCATATCGACGGGAGATACCGTAAAAATTTCGGGACTTATACCTAATACGGATTATAAACTTTGGATGCGTAGCGATTGTGGAAGTGGTGTATATAGCGAATGGTCGTTTGAGCCGTTGGTATTCACAACTATATGTCGGGAGATTACTTCTATGAATGAAGATTTCGAATCGGTATCGAAAGGTGATATTCCCGACTGTTGGAAAAAAATATCGGGAAATGTAACATATCCTTCTGTCGTTAATAAGGATACAGTTAAAGGATTGTTCTCCAAGACGATGAAGTTTATGAGCTCAACTCCTCAGTATTTGGTAATGAGTAAGGCAAAGAAAGCACTCAATAAATTCCAATTGCGGTTCAATATCAACAAAGAGTCGCAAGATTGTGGTATACTGCAAGTAGGCTATATGACCGACCCGACCGATGACAATACGTTTGTAGCAGTAGCATCGTTCAACGACAATATATACAAAATGTTACTGCCTAAGACCGTATATTTCAATAACGTAGTTGACAATGGCAATAATCGCTATATCGCTTTCCGCTATGGTAAGGTGGGTACGGTGTTGCAAAAAACCGAATATGCATACTGGATAGACGATATCGTATTGGAACCCGTAGCTACTTGTCTGGCTCCTACTTCACTCAAAGCTGTGGCAGCAAGAGACTCGGTAAGAGTAACATTTGAGCACGAATCTTCGGCTACGTCGTGGCAATACGTATTGGCAAAGAATGTACCGTTATCGGCTACTCCGCCCGATTCGATAGCTCCGATAGCTATAAGCAGCGATAACATAGTTATCAAAAATATAGAATCCGACAAGGACTATACCCTATGGGTAAGGACTACAAGTTGTACGAACGATACAAGTAGCTGGACTTTAGCTATATTTAGAACTAAGCATTGCCAAGCTACTCCTATATCTACCAGCGGCAAGGGCATTGTTAATGTAAAATACGGCAACTACAATTTAGTAGACAACACCACCGAAAACGAACCGAATAACTACGGCGATTATTCGTCTATTAGCGGCGATGTCGGTCGGGGCGACTCTGCACGGGTAGAAATTACATATATTACAGGCACTACTCAGTATAAGACTCGAATATATGTCGATTGGAACCGAGATTATGATTTCGACGATCCGGGCGAACAGGTATATAGCGGTATATCTAAGTCAGCGATTCCATCTGTCTTGAAAGCTTCGTTCTTAGTACCCGGTACGGTAGAAAACGGTAATTATAGAATGAGAATTGTTGGGGTATCTGAATATTATACTCCCAATCCTTGTTATAGTGCTTACGGAGGTACTGTAGAAGATTATACTCTTACCGTTACAGATCCAATTACTTGTATTGCTGTCGGCAATATCAAAGCTAAAAATATTGCTACATCGAGTTCCGATATTACTTGGACAGCAAGCGGTAGCGAAACCTCGTGGGATATAGTTGTATCTGCTACTCCGCTTAGTACGGCTCAACTCAATACTTCGTCGGCTATCGTAAACGTAACGTCTACAAGCTATAATGCCATATCGTTACAGGCTAATACATCGTATTATACGTATATTAGAGGAGTTTGTAGCGTTACCGATAAGTCGCCTTGGCGTAGTATAGTGTTTAAGACTAAACCGCTACCTGTATCGCTTCCTTATATTCAAGATTTTAGCGGATCTACCTCAGAAGTATTTACTTGGTCGGATACTCCTAATACCAACAGATGGACAGTGGGTAATGCAATAGGAAATGGAGGTAAATCGATGTATATATCCAAAGACGGAGTAGCTGCCGAGTATTCGGATGGCGAGTCTCACTCACTGGCATATATAATAGCCGATTTCGACAACAGCGTAAAGTTTGGCATATCTTTCGACTGGATAGGCAAAGGTGAAGCATCGTACGACTTTATGAGAGTGTATATGGTACCCGATTCGTTGTCTCTACCTGTGAAGTGGAATAGAGAGGCTCAAGATTGGATATCTGCTCCCGGAGTACTCCGACTTGGCAATAAATTTTTCGGTCAGACTACTTGGAATACGTTCTCCGATACCCTACCATCGGAGTATGCAGGTACTAAACGAAAACTTGTGTTTATGTGGATAAACGATAATAGCGGAGCAGGCAGTCCTACTATGGCGGTAGATAATATTTATCTGATAGGATATAACTGCAATACTCCTTCCGACTTCACTGTAAGTAAAATTACCGGAGACTCGGCTCAGATAAAGTGGCGTAAGGGAGACCAAGAGACTTCGTGGATAGTAGAATATAAAAAGCCCATCGACAGCGTTTGGATCAGTGATACCGTAAACGATACCGTTTATAATATTAGCAATCTCGAACCTACGACCACTTATCAGGTAAGAATTAAAGCCGTATGTACAAATAATAAATATAGCGGTTTCCTACTGGGTTCGTTTACTACTCGTTGTGCTGATAAGACTATAGGCAACGGACAATTGATATACGACTTCGAACAGTACGGACTTACACTACCGGAATGTTGGACGAGAACACAACAATATGACAATAACGGTACGATATTCCCAATTGTTAAGAACTATCCAAAAGTTCTCGACAATCAAGCCTTATTCTTTAGTGGAAATTCTACTCAGATAGTTGCTACCGAAAAGTATGTAGAGAATGCAAATACCATAGAATTGGAGTTCGACGTATGGAGAGATGCTGCAGCTACTTCAGGTAAACTGGAAATAGGAGTATTGTCGGATCCTTACGACCCAAGTACTTTTGTGTTTGTCAAAGACATTACTCCGCTTATTAGTGCCGATGGTATCACATTACCCATCAAGGTAGCCCTGAGCGATGCTCCTAGCGGTAAGTATTATATCGGTTTCCGTCAGAAAATAGAGAATGCAAACGAAAAAACTATGTATGGTATCGATAATCTCGATATACATAAAATTCCTAATTGTAATAGAGTAGACAATACACTTGTTAACGTTACAAGCAACGACCCCAGCGCTACAAGTGCAGAAGTCAGCTGGATACCCGGAGGCGGAGAATCGTCTTGGGAGCTACAATACAAAGAACCCGACTCTACTCAGTGGCATACGATTATAGTATCGGGAGGTAACTCTATGAGTACGTTACGTAGACTTAAACCACAGACTAAATATGAGTTGAGGATACGTTCGATATGTTCACAGACAGATACAAGTCTATGGACAAGATGGAATGTACTTTTCACTACACCTTGCGTAGCAGATACCTTGCCGTTTACCGAGAACTTTGAAAACGGTTGGTCGCATGCGTCGTTCCCTAAGGGATGTTGGAGTAAATACGACCAACTTGCATCGGATGTCTTTGATGGAAGTAAGCTTACAAACGTATCTCAATATTCGGGATGGAGATATTTTGACGATACTTTGGGGTTGAAGACCGGAGGTAAGGTGAAAGTAGAAATATGGGGCACAATGTTACATTCGTGGTTGGTAACACCATCTATAATGTTACCAAGCGGTGGTAGTGCTATCGATTTTGATGCTTCGTTTACTATATATAATAGCGGAGGACCTGCCACAGGCACCAGAGCCGACGATAAATTTATGGTGATAGTATCTACCGACAACGGTAATACTTGGCAGCAAACCAATGCTACCGTATGGAGCAACGACGGTACGGGGCAGTATATTCTTAACGATATTACTAACGGTCTTAACCAGATACATATAGATTTATCTCGATACTCAGGACTTGTAAAGATAGCCTTCTATGCAGAGTCGACAGTAGACCTCAATGGAATAAACTATTTCAATATTGATAATATTCGCATAAGTGCTATTCACGATACTCCGCCGACTGTAGTAACATTGCCAGCCGATAATATTGGTGACAATACCGCTACGCTTCATAGACGAATAACGGAAGGTACCTATCCGATTTCCGACGACGGGTTCTATTATAAGGCTGTCTCCAATACGTTGTGGACTCCGACCGATAGTGTTGTTACAGGGCTGTCGCCACAAACTACCTATGAGTACTATGCGTTTGCAAAAGTCAACGACTCAGTCTACAGAGGAGCTACCCTAACCTTCACCACTACGGGTGATCCGGTAGTACACCCGACGGTTACTACCGAGGCAGCTACCGATATTACTCAGAC